>JAFCZD010000263.1 GCA_019314525.1 Deltaproteobacteria bacterium | reverse complement strand
CGCCGGGCGGGGGCGCTCTTGCGCGTGCATCTGCCCAAGGTGGGTCGGTTGTATCGGGCCTACCTGCGGGACCGGGAATGAGCAGGTTCGGGGCTAGCTGCTCAAGTTGCCTGCTAACAGAACCTACCCGCCTACCCGATCATTGCACGTCGCAAATACACGCGTCTTGGTCATCGGCCGTCGAAAACTCACAGCCCAAGCTGTCGACGCCCAAGGTGTCTTGGCAATGCGTTGAACAGACGACGGTCTTCCAGCGGCCGCTGGCGCAGAGCATGATCGCGGCGCTGTCGCGGCAGTTGGTGGTGCCCTCTTTACAGAAGCAGTCGTCTGAGCACGTCTCGGAGGTCTCGTCCCCATCGCATTTGCCGTTACCGCAGACGCCTGGAGCGGGGCAGTCCTCGGCGCAGGTCGCAGTGGTTTCCCCGTTGTCGCAGGTGCCGTTGCCACAGGTGTTTGTGACGCAATCTTGCGGGCAGGTCGTGGCGGTTTCGTCACCTTCGCACGTTCCGTCGCCGCACGTCACCGTGCCACTGCAGTCCGCGGGGCAGCTGTCTTTGTCCTCACCGCTGTCGCAGGTGCCGTTTCCACAGTTGCACGCCCCGCAGTCAGCTTCGCAGGATCCGCAGCTCTCCCCAGCGCTTGCATCACATTGTCCATCCCCGCAGGCGCCCGTGCAAAGACCACAATCACCGGGGCAGCTCTTGCAGTCCTCACCCACGGCGCACTCGCCGTCCCCGCACGTCGGACAGCCGACGACGCCATCGGGGCAGGTGCCCTCAGGGACACAGACGTTGGCGCCATTGCATTGATAACCATCGGGGCAATGCGGGTTGCCCGGATTGCAGAAGAAGGGCGCGTCGCCAAGGTTGGGCGAACACGAGCCTGCGGCGAGCGTGAGCCCGAAAAGCACAAGGGCCCGCCCGACGAGGTTGATGGCTGCGTGGCGTGATGGGCGGAAGGTTCGTCTTGGGGCCATGGACATCTCACAGTTAAAACTGACAAACAAGTTACACTGGCAGCGCGGGCTACTCAAGCGAGCCCCTCGCACGCGGGCGCGCAAAGGCCATGCTCACCGCATGGAGGCTGTTATGGCCGATCGTTGAGCGTCACTCCCAGTAAAACTGCCTGATCACCGCCATATGTTGCATCTGATCCGCAGCAGAGTCGTCTACCAGCACGGGGGGCACGTCCGACAGGGGCGTGTAAACCCGGCTGTCGAAGACGAGCCCCGCCTCGAAGGTGTTGGCTCCAATGCTCAGCGGCGTGCTTTGTTGGTGCAGCGCAGGGCTGGCCAGGACCCAGTCGTAGGGGTGGTTGCGAGGAGCGTTGGTGTTGTCGTTGTCCAGCTGGTCTGCGGGGTAAGGGGTGGCAGCGACGAAGCGTGCTCGCAGCACACCGACACAGCCTTCACTGCGTGTCTCGGTGTTGAAATCTCCGCCAAGGAGGGTGAGGGACCCTGCGGGGATGTTGCTCTTGATGTGGTCCAGCAGCTCATTGGCCTCCACATGGCGTCGCGAGCTGGCTGTCTTGCCGCTGAGCAGGTGCACGCTGATAGCCCAGAGGTCGCGCCCCCCGGGCAGCGCGATCTTCGCCCAGGAGAAGTTACGGTTGCTGGCCTCACTATCTATCCACTCGCCGCTCTCGACGATGGGGTAGCGGCTGATCACGCCGTTGGGGATCATCCCCGTACCACGGATATAGTGGTAGCTGCTGCCAAGGGTTTGATCGACGAAGGCTCGTAACTCGACGTCTTCGTTCTCGCCCACGTTGAACTCTTGGATCAGCACGATATCGGGCGCGAAGGCCTTGATGATGCGTGCGCCGTGCCCTGCGTCGTAGGATTGCAAATTACCGCTGGTGAGGTTGGCAGCCATCACCCGCAGTGACAAGGGGCCCATCCACACATCGACGGAACCGTCCCGGGCCAGATCGTGGGCTTGGCCATCCACGCCGCTGTCAACTGGCGCATCAACGCCAACGTCAGCTACGGAGAGCGCGTCGAGACCATCGCGGGTTGGGGCTTGATCGATGCTGAAGTCTGCAACGACAGGGCGCGTATCGACGGCGCTGGTGTCATCGCTGCACCCCTGAGGCACGAGCCAAAGGATCAGGAGCCAAAGGAGCAGGAACAGGGGCGCCGAACGCTTGCCGTGTGTTCTACCGTCCACTAGAGCGTCTTCGGCAGGAGCGGCGAGGGCGTGCCTGATGCCACCAGCCAGAGTTGGTGGGCCGCGCGGGTAGCGGCGATGTGCAGCAGGTGGCGGCTCTCCACCGTGTTGGGGTAGCTGGCCGCGGTGACATCGAGGAGCAGCACATAGTCGAACTCGAGGCCTTTGACCTGGGTGACGTTGCAAACCTCGATACCAGGCTTAAAGGAAAAGTCGTGGTGGGTCACCAGGCGCAACGAGGGCACCTCGGCTTCTTTGAGGGTTTGGTAGTAGATGCGTGCTTGGGCCAGGTGGCGGGTGATCAAGGCCACCGAGGCCAGAGGCTCGCGCATCTGCAGCGAACGCAAGGCCTCTGCCAGCATCGCCACCGCCTGGCCTTGGTCGACAAAGCGGTGCAGCTCCACAGGCGCACCCACACGTGTGGCCTGGGCGGGCTCTTCTGGTTGTCTGTCGCCTAGCAGGCTATGGGCCAGCTGCATGACCTCCCGCGTGGAGCGGTAACCCAGCTCCAAGGTGGTGTTGGTGGCGGCCGGCATCTCGAGGCGCTCGAGGAGGGACTCCCAATCGGAGAAAGCGTTGTCGAAGACCAGCCGCTGCGCTGTGTCGCCCGCGATGGTCACGCTGCGTTGTTCGCTCACAGCTTCGAGGAGCGCCTTCATCTCGACGACAGCCAGGTCTTGCGCCTCATCTACGACCAAATGCTCGTAAGAGATGGCTGAGAGGCGAGGGGCGCTCAGCTCGCCACGCTTGAGCCAGCAGAGGTAGAGCAGCAGCCCATCGTCGGGACGATCCAGGCTTGCCGCCTCACGTTCATCGTCACCTTCTTTGCGACCATCTGCTGTGTGCCGTTCGTCGTCACTGGCCTTCTGAGTGCCCCTCTCCGCCGCCTCTTCGATAGCGGAGCTTTGGCGTGTGCACCAGCTGACGACCTGGTCGAGTTGGCGTTCATTGAACTCTCCGGGACAGCAGCGCGCGACAGTGGTCGCCAAGAGCTCGCGGTCCGTCAGGGCGTCGCTCCAATCGGCCATGAGATCGGCGGCGCGTCGCAGCAGGCGTGAAGCGGCGCTCTCGGCGTGTTGCAGGGTGGTCCGGTTGATCGTCGAGTTCCTGATGGCGTTCTTGAAAGCCAGGAGTTGCGTGATCAGCGGATCGTTGGTTCCACTGCGCCATAGGTGTTGCGCGTCTTCTGCACCGGGTCGCCCCTGAATCGCCTTGTGGATCGCGTCGTCGCATGTCCGGCGTTGGGCCGCGACGAAGTCGCGCAACAGCTCGAGCATCATGGGGTGCTTCTTGCAGCGCAGCACAAGGGCCGGTGTGTCGTCACTGGTGCGTTTGGGTGACCCTGGGAGCACCCGTTGGCGTGTACGTTCGAGCCAACGTTCAGCGGTGACGACGCGTACGCCCTTGACCCCCAGGGAGGGTAGTACGCGCTCCACATAGCTCACCAGTGCGCGGCTGGGCACCACCACGAGGATCTTGTCTGGCCGAAAGCGTTGTGGGTCTTGATAGTTGAGGTAGGCGACCCGGTGAAGCGCCACCGTGGTTTTGCCAGTGCCCGCGCCGCCCTGGAGCACCACCAGTCCGCTCTCAGGGTGAGTGATGAGCTCGAATTGCACGCTGTCGATGAGCGCCGCGATCTCTGGCAGGTGCTTGTCTGCGCGCAGCACGGGGCCGCTGTGCAAGCCGAGCTTGCTCCCCTTGCCTCCTCGTTTGAGCTTGGGGGGGCGGGCTGCCTTGCCTTGCCCACCTGCCAGCTCTGGCGTGACAGCGGCGGCTTCGACCCAGCTGCCGTCTTCGGTGGCCGCGAAGGTCCCCTGGGGGCAGCCAATACGCCGCAGGTGAGTGTCATCGATGGTGAGGTTGCGACGCACTTCAACGAGGCCCTCGATGGGCTCGTTGCCAAAGCGTTCCTCGTAGTCGTCTCCCTCTTCGTAGCGGTAGTAGATGCGGCTCACGGGGGCATTACGCCAGTCGACGATCTGCACTTTCTGCTTGCGGTCGATATAGCCGCGTTTGCCGATGAGCACGTCCCGTGAGCGTGTGCGTTGTTTCTTCGGGTCTCGCTCGTCGAGGCGGATATGAGCGAAATAGGGGGACGTGGGATCCACCGGCAGGTCGCGGCCCTTGCCATAGCGCTGCGCGATGGCGGCGATGCGCGTCATTTGTTCCACCAGCGCCGCGATGTCCTCGGGTTTGGCCTCGCCGAGCTGATCGCGGAGGCTCACCAGGGCTTCGTCATAAGCCGGCGCGCCAGCCGCGTTGGCGGATAACTGGCTGAGGGCTCCGCTGACATGGGCGAGGAGGCGGAGCTCACTTTCAATAATGGTTAGCCCCTCAGATGGCTGACACAGGGGCTTCATTTTGCGCTCTCATGCTCAAGCTCGGCGAGGCGGCGCTGCGCGTCGTCGAGCTCTTCATTGATACGGCGCTGGCGGCCCCAGAGCATCAGGGTGAAGCCGACGACGGCGATCCAGATCGTCGAATAGGCGATGATGACAAAGAGTGGCGCGCTCAGTGAAGGGGAGGCTTGCGCTGGATTGTAGTCGACGTAATCGTCGGCGAGGGCTAACGCGGTGGGGGCCAAGACGCCCAGCAGGGCGGAGAGTGAGAGCAGCCTTCTCGAGAGGAGCCTTCTCGAGAGGAGCCTTCTTGAGATGAGATCTGTCATCGGGGAGCCTCCATGTTGGCTTCGGCTTCCTGCAGGTTGAGCATGACCGTGTCGAGGCGTTGCTCACTGTGATGGATGCGCAATCGGATCCACATGATCAGCGCAAACAAGAGGGTGAATGTGGCGAGGCTAACGAAGAACGCAAGGCGCATCTTGCCCGTGAGCGTGGGGACCACGGAGGTCTTGGGATGTATGGCGCTCCAGATGCGCACCGAGATGTAGACAAAAGGTACGTTGATGGCGCCAAAGAGCGCCAACCCTGCTGCAACCTTGGGGCCGGCCACACCAGAAAATCGGCGCCCGACGAGCACGGCGATGAAGGTCAAAAAGACGAGAGCGCTGGTGGTGAGGCGCACGTCCCAGACCCAATAGTGGCCCCAGGCGACCCGAGCCCAGAGGGGGCCTGTGGTCATCACCAGCAGCCCAAAGAGCACCGCGAGCTCTGCTCCTACTAGGGTGAGAGCTTCTCCGCGCTTACCCCGGGTGAAGAGGTACAACCCGCCGCCGATACCGCTGAGGATCCCTCCGAGGAACATGCTCCACGCGCAGGGCACATGAAAGTAGAAGATCTTCTGGATGAAGCCCTGCATGGGCTCGATGGGAGCCACGATGAAGACAAGAAGGGGAGCGATGGCGAAGCCCACGGTACAGAGTAGAGCCAGGAGCCGAAATGGGGTGTTGCCTTTCACGCTAGATGTCTCCTCAGTGATCGGGGACCTGAACAGGACATAGTTGTCGGGCTTGGAGCCTCCTGCAACATAAATCCGTGTCAGAATCCGAAGAAGAGGGCTGCAGGCTCAGCTCTCTTGGAGGAGCATGGGTGTCGTCAACCGTGGGCGGAGAACGCCAGGGGACTATCGGCACTATCGGTTGTAGCGCCGTCTTGAGCGTCGTCGAAGGCTACAGAAACTTGGCAGCGTCGGGGACCTTCGTCGAGGAGCCTTCAGGGATCCGCGTGAGCTGGAGTTCGCCGATGAGCCACTCCGCGGTCTTGTCGATCTGCTTCTGTAGGGGCTTGTTCTTGGCGACGAAGCGCTCGAGCTCGCCGACAACCTTTGGGTCGTCGATCTGCATATCAGCGCGAGGCAGCCATGTATCGAGGCGTTTATACGATTTGTCGAGGGCGAGCTTAAGCTGACGATGGGTGGCGTCTGCCTGGGCGCTCATGAAGGTCTCGATGATGGTGTTCTTGCCGGTGATCCATCCCAGCTTCCCGCGGTTGGGTTTCATGGGTTTGCCAGAGGTCACTGGGTTTCGCCCTGTACCGAAGGTCAGCATCGTCAAATCCTGCTCGCCATGGATGGTGACCTTGGCTTCACGAGCCGCTTGTTTGACATGGGCCCACAGCTCCATGGAGGGATCGTTGGCCACTACGAGGCCGTCAGAGTTGTAGAGCTTATTGCCTTGAGCATCCACCTTGCGTCGCGGGTTGGGCACCATGGGAAGAAAGGTCGGCGCTGCGGAGGACGAAAGCAATGTCTCCACCAAGTTCAGGTCACCACTGTTTCGCCGTTTTGCCACGGTTTGATAGGCGGTTCCATTGGTCCCGCCTCGCTCCTGCGCATTGTCCATGGATGTCGTCATCTCAACGCTGGGGATCACGATGGGGATCGAGAGGTCGTTTAGCTTCAACTTGGGGTCAAAGTATTTTCCGAGCACCTTCTTGAGCCCAGTGTTGTCGTATTTGGCGCGGAAAAAAGAGCGCACCGACTGAACCATGGTCGATTTTGGAGCAGGAAAGATGGTGTCGCCTTGGTGGTACGCGGCGCGGATTTTCTCGAGGCTGATGTTTGCGGCAAGGCCTGCGGCGATCAAAGACCCGGTGGAGTTTCCAGCGACGGCGGCTACGTGGTCGCGGAGCTCGAACTTCGCGCCCAGCTTGGTCTTGAGCGACTTGTCGAGCCGGACCAACATGTCCAGGGATAACGCACCCATCAGCCCGCCCCCCGCGAAGGACAGCAAGAGCACCTTCTTTCCCTTCTTGTTGGCCCGCATAGTCAGGCGCTTCTGCAGCGAGGGTGGTTGGAACTTTGCCGCGTTGGCCTGGATGGTCCCCACAAAGAGTGAGATCGTGAGGATGATCGAAAGTCGGAATGAAAGTCGTTGAGCCATGGTTACGTGCCCTCCAGCTCTCCTGCCAGAAGCAAGAAGCAGGCCGAGTTTGTCTTTGGTGAAAAGTCGGCGAGTCTTGAGGGGTTGTCGGTGCTTGCGCGAACGCGCAGCCTTGAAACGCTCCAACAATCAATGAGGCTGGTGGATTGATCGATGACCGGAGAGCGGTTTCATTTCGTTGCCGGTGCTCTTAGGCGCAGGTCACCGCTACGCTGTGGGTGTGGCCCGAAGCGCTGGTGGACGAGAGGGTGACGCTCTGCCCGCCCCGCATTTGCGCGAAGTTCGCAGCGCTCAGGGTCACGTCATGCCGATGATCCGCGGCACCTTGAATGGAGTATGTCCTCTCCACGCCCGCTTCCACGTCGGCGGCAGGGACCGTGAGCGCATGGCCGTGGTTGGAGCTGATGGCGCTGTCCTGGCAGTCCTTGGCACCCACGTCCGCCGCCAAGGTGTCAGGGCTAGCGCTATCGACCTCTGCCAAGTCGCCCCCTGTTTCAGCTGTGCTCATGTCCTGGTTCGCGCCATCGGGTGCAGGGGCGTCGGTGCCTGGTCCTGTGTCGGCTGTGGGTGCTGTGTCAGCATTGGGTGTTGTGTCCACACGTGGCCTTTGTTCTGGGTCGTCGTCGCTGCATGCGGCAGCAAAAACGCCCACGCCAGCCACCGCCAAGGTCGTCTTCAGCCATTCCCTACGTGTCAAGCCCATGTCAGCCTCCATCGCTAAAGCTGCAGTGTGAAGTTATCGAGAGTTTTCAGAGTACGAGCCGGTAACGGTGTTGGTTACTCGATGTTATTCCCTTGCACGTTAACGTGAGGTGCCTTACCGGAGCTTCACACCAAGTAAGTCTAGTTGATGGTATCCTCGTGGAAGGAGAGATTCTTGAACCGATGCGGATTCTCGTGGCTGCTTGTGGGTGTACTCGCCGTCTTGGGTGGTTGTGCCCGTTACTCTCAACCATCAGCAGCAAAGGGTGATCTGGGCGTCAGTGATCTGGGCGTCAGTGATCTGGGCGTCAGTGATCTGGGCGTCAGTGATCTGGGCGTCAGTGATCTGGGCGTCAGTGACACACTGCAAGATGTCGCCCCACCCGATCTCTCCTTGGCTCCAACCATCGCGTTGCCCATAGCGATCGCTCCCCAAGGTGGCTGGGCCTGGGAGCACCCCATGCCTGCAGGTGAGCACCTTTCGTCGGCTTGGGTGTTGGGGGAGGACGCGTTTGTCGCGACCTGGGGGGGCACCAGCAGTGTTCTTC
>JAFCZD010000887.1 GCA_019314525.1 Deltaproteobacteria bacterium | reverse complement strand
TGGATGGAGCCGCCCACGTCGTCTGCGCGGAAACAGCCATCGTGTGTGGTGCCTCCTAGCCCATCGACGGCGGGCACCTTCACCCCATCCCACAGAGGGAGATAGAGGGTCTGACCAAGGGAGATCACGTCCTTGTCCACAGCGAGGGAGACCAGCGGTTGTAGCGCGTTGCTGGTGGCGCCCATTCCCCAGGGGAACTCATGGATGTCGAGCACCGAGTAGCAGACGATGCCGCCGGTGGGGCAGGGGCGGCCGCAGCTGCACGATTGCTCATAGTTGATCATGCGGCCGTCGCTGAGCCGTCCTGAGCCCTCGATGCAGACGGAGTCAGAGAAATTCGCCGTGACGGTGACGATGGGTTGGCAGGCGGCGTCGTAGAGCACGGTGTCCGCGCTGCCGCTGAAGTCGTTCTCGAGTGAGACCCAATAGTAGGTGTTCCACAGGGTGCCGATCTTCGGCCCTGGCGCGCTGACGCTGACATCAGCGGGCACGGTCACGTCGGGGTTTGGCGCTGGGCCATCGAGGGGGCCGTCGGGTGCGGGCGTGCTGTCTGGAGGGAGTCCCTCCGTCCCGAGGTCTGGGCGAGGCGCGTCTGGGCGAGGCGCGTCCGTGGCACCGTCCGTGGCGCCCGTGGTGCTGTCCGCTCGTGGCCCTGTGTCCGCACGTGGACCTTCGAGTTCAGCGCTGCAAGCTACGAAGAGCAGAGCAACCAACGATAGAGCGAGCAAAGACAGAGCGACACGATTTGAGGTCTTCACACCCAAGATCTTAGGTGTGAGTGGTGCACCTGTCGAGTGTCGCATTAGTCTCCGAGTGCGTAGGCTTCGAGCAACTCAAGGCCGCTCTTCACAGCTGGCGTTGCCTTTTCGATGTAGATTGGGACGCGCTTTGCCCACAGGCGAGTCGAGCACCCCCCCACGCGCCATCCCGGCCTCGGATGTGATATCCGGGCCCGATCTGGCAGTTGAGCCACCATTGAGCGACATTCAGAAGGGCGCGTTTCCCTACCTGGCAGATCCGCGCCCCGTCAGAGCACCTCGCTTGACACCACCTGTGGCCGGTGTCAGCTTCCGTGACCATGAGTCGAGTATTCAGCGGTATCCAGCCAAGTGGCGAACTCCATATCGGCAATTATCTTGGTGCGATACGGAATTGGGTCAACATTCAAGACGAACACCAGTGCATCTACTGCGTGGTGGACTACCACGCGATCACTGCTGAGTATCGACCCAAGGAGATGCCAACTCGGATCTTCGACCTCGCCGCTGGATTGCTGGCGTGTGGCGTCGACCCTGAGAAGGCGACGCTCTTCGTTCAGTCTGATGTGCCCCAGCACACCGAGTTGGCGTGGATCTTCAACACCGTGACGCCCATGGGCGAGCTGAGTCGGCAGACGCAGTTCAAGTCGAAGTCTGAACAGAACCTCAACAACATCAACGTGGGCCTCTTCACCTACCCCGTGCTGCAGGCCGCGGACATCCTGCTCTACAGGGCCTCCCATGTGCCCGTGGGTGAAGACCAAGAGCAGCACCTCGAGCTCAGCCGCGAGATCGCGCGCAAGTTCAACGCACGCTATGGCAAGGTCTTCCCCGAGGCGCGCACGATGTTCACCTCCACGCCGCGGATTCGCGGGCTCGACGGCAAAGCCAAGATGTCCAAGAGCCTGGGCAACAGCATCGCCGTGGACGAGACGGAGAAGCGCCTGCGCAAGAAGCTCGCCAGCGCGTTCACCGATCCCAACCGCGTTACCCGCACCGATCCTGGCGATCCCAAGGTCTGCAACATCTTCACGCTCCATGGCTTTTTCTCGCCCAGCGAGACCGTGCAGGAGATCGACGGCGCATGTCGCAAAGCGGAGATAGGCTGCGTCGACTGTAAGAAGAAGCTCGGGGACGCGATGGTGGGGCACTTCGCGCCCATCCGTGAGCGCTGGGCTGAGCTACGCGCGGATCCGACGCAAGTGCATGAGGTGCTCAACACAGGCCGAGACCGCTGTCAGGCCATCGCCGCTGACACCATGCAGCGTGTGCACCGCAAGATGGGACTGGTACGTTGAAGACTGGTACGTTGAAGACTGGGACGTTGAAGACTGGGACGTTGAAGACTGGGACGTTGAAGACTGGGACGTTGAAGACTGGGATGTTGAGGTGTCTGCTCTCGAGCGCTGTGGTGGTCTCGTTGGTGGGTTGTGCCCCCGACGATTCCAGCCCTGAAGGTGCTGTGAAGCTCTTTTTGCGCGCGGTGGCGATGCGCGATGGGCCGCAGATGTTCGAGCTCTTGGCGCCCGTGACTCAAGCCCGCTTGAAGAAGATGGCGGAGCTAGCCACAGCGCAGACCAGCGGCCGTCGGCGGCTGGCTCCTGACGAGCTGCTGGCCGCGGGCCTCGACAAGCCGCGTTATCGC
>JAFCZD010000886.1 GCA_019314525.1 Deltaproteobacteria bacterium | reverse complement strand
GGCGAGGGCACCCTCGAGTACGTGGGTGGCTCCGCGCTCGAGGGAGCGGCCGTTGATCAGCTCTTGGCGCAATTTGGCAGCATGCTCGTCTTTGCCCGGGGTGAAGCCGATGCCGGTCTTGCCCTTGACGCCCTCACCTTCAGCTTTAGCGGCGGCAAAGATCGCCTCCACCGTGCGTTCGCTGGCGCTGAGCTTCACGCCATACTCACGCGCCACGCGGCCCACCTGGAGCTTCGCGATCTTTTTCAGGGATGGATCGTTGAGCGCCTTGAACACGACTTTGTGTTCGAAGCGGTTGACCAGCTCGGGGGTGAGCCCCACCTTGTCGAGGGCCGCCGCCACATTGGCCGTGGGGTCACGTAGGGCGTTGCTGGTGGCGATGATGGTGGTGTTGCGGATGTCGGCGATGACCTCCCCTTGGGTGTTTTTGATCACGCCGTTTTCCAGCGCGGAGAGGAACATATCGTGCACCGCCGTGCCCTTTTCGAACTCGTCGAGGGCGATGATCATATTCGGGTTTGCCTTAACAGCTTTGGCGATCCGCTCGAAGATGCTTCCCTCACCATAGCCGACGTACCCTGGGCGCGCGCCTGTGAGTGAGCTGGCGGTTCCCTTCTCCGAGAGTTCACCCATATCGATGCGGATCCAGCCCTTGCCCTCTTGATCTGTTCCGTTGGTGTGTCGCGCCAAAGAGCGGATCAGCTCGGTCTTGCCCACGCCCGTGGGGCCAAGGAAGAGCAGGCTGGCGGGCTTGCGGCTCTTGCCTGCGACTTGCTTAGCTCGCTGACGCTTGAGGGAGGTGACGACGGCGGTCACCGCGTCATCTTGCCCGATGACCTCTTTTCGGATCTTCGTCTCCAAGCCCTTGAGTTCGCGAGTTGGTCCGCTCAGGACCTGTTTTCTCGTCTGCTGGCGCACCACGCTGGCGAGATCATTGACGCTGACCCATGGTCCCTTGCGCTCACCTTCACCACGGCGAAAGGCGCGGGCTACGGCGGCGTCGTCGAGGAGGGTGATAGCCTTGTCGGGTTGGTTGCCAGGGAGGTGGGCTGAGAGCTCCACTGCTTTTTTGATGGTCTGCTGTGAGATCTTCACGCCGTGGTGTTTGGCGATCTTTTTCGCCTGGGAGGCGGCGATGGTCACCGTGTCTTTGGGGCTGGGCTCTTCGACCAACACCTCTTGAAACCGACGCCCAAGGGCTTTGTCCTTGTAGATCGCTTTGGATTCATCAAGGGTTGTGCCGCCGATGATCTTCAGCTTTCCAGAGGCGAGCCCAGGCTTGAGCATATTCGCCAGATCGGGCCCACCGTTGCCGCTTTGGCCAGCGCCCATCATCGTGTGGATCTCATCCACGAAGAGGATCACCTTCTGTGTCTTCAGCTTGTCGAGCACGCCCTTGACGCGCTTTTCGAAGTCACCGCGGTATTTGGTGCCAGCGACCATGCCTGTGAGCTGCAGCTCCATCACGGCATACCCTTCGAGCACCTTTGGGTTCTTTGCAAGGTATTGAGCCAAGCCCTCCACCAAGGCGCTCTTGCCCACCCCAGGTTCGCCCACCAACAAGGGGGCTGCTTTCTTGCGACGCATCAGCACCTTCACCATGTCTTTGATCTCTTTGTCGCGGCCGACGATGGGGTCGAGCTGATTCGCCTGGGCTCTGGCGCTGATGTTGCTGAGGAACTCGCTGGTTTCGTCGTTGTTATCGGCGCCAGCGCGGGTGTTTCCAACCTTGGGGTTATAACCCCAGCCCGCGAAGGGGCTTTTATTCGCTTCAGGCTTCTGTCCAGCCTTCTCGTTCCTGGCGTCCTGGTCCGCACCTTTGCGAGCCCCAGCTGGTTGTTCGTATTTGATCAGGTATTTGTTGGGCTCCTTCTTCTCTCGAAGAGTGATCTTCCTCAGCGGGCCGTCCTTCCAAAGGCGTAAGGTTTGGGCGAGAGCGTCCAGGTTTCCCTGGGCGGGGCCGAAGTTGCGGAAGGTGCCCCCCACCTGCAATCTCGCGGCAGAGAGGTAATAGGGGCTCTTTCTTCCGTCTGCTTTGACAGCGAAGACGCTCTTGCCGGCGAGATACTGGAGGTCAGAGATATCGGCGAGGGGGATTTCTACACGGGTGTTGGCGGGGGTCTTGCCCACGAGGATCGCGGGTGGATCCGTGAAGATGCGCTTAGCGTCGGCCAGTGCCAGGTCCGGCAGCAGGGCCGGAAGCACCAGGAACGCGCTCACCCATACCATTTTCCGAAGAAGTGCCATCATCAAAGCCTCCATCCCCACCGCCCAATCCCCAATGCAACGCGCGGTCCAGTATCCCTAGTTACACTTTTTCAGGCATTTAGGTTGGGTATGCTTCCAGGCCAGGGGACTGAAGTCATCGGGAGGGTGGCGACACTAGCCAGGATCATTATGAAAA
>JAFCZD010000262.1 GCA_019314525.1 Deltaproteobacteria bacterium | reverse complement strand
CCACTCTGGCCACTGTGGCCCTGGCCACGCAGCGACTCTGGCGAAGCATGGGGTCGTTCGGCGTTGCCACCCGCGCCCTTGGAAGCTCGCGCCTTGGCGTCGCTGCCCATTTTCTTGGCCTGCTTGGCGTCGCCACCAGCCTTTTTCATGCTCTGGGTCTCAGTCTTCGTGGCCAGCTTGGCAGCGTCATTAAGCAGAGTCCGACTGACGTCGCCCTTGGCCGCCCCTTGGCGGGAGCGCATGCGCTTGGTGAAGCGCTTTGTGTGCTTTTTCTGCGCCAAAGCGGGCTCGGTGTTGGTGCTCTTCGTTGTGCTGATTGCTGGCGTCGCTGGCTTCACGCTCTCCGCTAGCTCACCGCTGTTCGCTGGGCTCTTCGCTGGGATCGCTTGCACGCTCATCGCGAGCTCTACATGACCATCACCTTTCGCCATCACGGCGACGTTGAGCCGCTGTGCCAGCGCTTGGGCCTCTGCCTTATCGATCGGTGTCGCCTCTACGCCCAAAGCCAAACTGTCATGTAGCAGTTTGTCATTCGCGTCCGCTCGAGCCCAAAACGCCAAGCCAATGATCAGCATCGTCAGTGAGAGACCCACCAACCCATTCAGCACACGTCGCAAGGTGCCTTTGCTTCTCATCGCAAGACCTCCTTCGCGCTGGAATCCACGACCCACGCCACCCTCACACCACGCTCGCCGTGCACACAGGCGAGTCCACTCTCGAGCTCGACGTGACGCAGCAGGGTCTTTTCGCCAACCTTGAGACGAACCTTAACCTGCAGCTTTTCAACCCCCGCCAGGGTCTTCAGAGGCAAAGCGAGTCGATTGACACCCCGCGCCAGCTTGCTGCGCCAACGGAAGGTCTGTCCCTCACCGACCTCACCAACCCTGCCAACCTTGCCAAACACCGCGACAGCCTCGGGCATCAGCTCCACCCCTGCGGGCAAATTGAGCTCAATCTCCACCACAGGGTGCATTTGCAGGCTCTTGATGGAGAGCTGGAGGCGGTGGTAGCTCGGTGAGCCCGCAGGCTCGAGGGCGATGGAGAAGATCACCGCGCTCACGAGCAGCAGAGCAGCAGCCGCGGCGATGGAGACCACAGCGAAGCGCCGAGAGACTCGGCGGCGAGAAGCCACGTCCTCGCGAACGGCGTGCTTGGAGGCCTCGGTCATCAGACGACCGCGCAGAGCAAACTCGAAACCGGAGGGGAGCTGGGGCAGCGGCTGCTCTGCAAAGGCCTGCTGCATCACCTGGAGTTCCTGCTGAAGTTGCTGACAACTGCTACAGACTTCCAAGTGCGCGCGGATGCTTGCATCGACTCGCCCCGCTTGGGGCTCTTCGTGAAGCAGTCGTCTGACATCCGTGCAATTCATGGTTCTACTCTCGAACTTTGCTTACCTGCCATCAGTGGCTGAAGACGATACGACTCGACGAGTGGGGGAGTTCCCCCACCCTGATGCTTTTTCGTGAGCAGTGCTGTCGCAAGCGTTCAACATGCTGTTAAATAACATCTTTTATCCTCAACAAACGAGAACCGCTCCACACAAACCCTGCAAAAAGACCTTTTGGGTGGGGCAACATTCCACATCATCCTTGAGCCAAGCGACGAATGATACGCTGACGCAGAGCGTCACGTGCTCGAGCCAAACGTGATCTTACGGTACCGATGGGCACCTCCATCGCATCCGCAGCCTCTTGATAACTCATGCCTTCCATCTCACAGAGGTTGATCACCAGCTGGTGGGCTGGGTCGAGCTTGCCCAACTCCGAGGCGAGAATGCGTTGCATTTCGCGTTGTTCTGTCAGCTGCAGTGGATTAGGGGTTGGTGAGGGCACCGAGGCAAAAGGCTGCACATCGCGATCGCCGCCCACCCGTACCTCATGTTTCGCGCGGCTGGTCTTGAAGGTGTCGAGGTAGACATTGCGCAAGATGCGCGTCAGCCAGGGCAAGACCGGGCGCCCATCCTCAAAGCGGTCGAAGGCGTTGAACGCGCGCACCAGGGCCTCTTGGCTCAGATCGGCGGCGAGATCGCGGTCACCACAGATGGTAATGGCGATGCGAAAGAGTCGATCGTGATAAGGCCGCGTGAGCTCGACAAAGCGCGAAACTCGGCGGGCATGTTCAGAACGCGTCAAGGCGTGGGTTTGCTCCCTACGCCCATCTAACCATTTTATTTCAGGGCGGCAAGAATCCTTATGAGTATGCCTCTCCACGCTGGCATGCAGCTGAAGGGGTGCAGTCTCGCTAGATTCGACTCCCAATCGCGCCAAATGGTCCGACCCTCTGTGGGCTTACGAGTTGGATAGATGGAAGTTCCCCAACTACGCAAATGATGCGAGGCTTCGAAAACAATTGCAGAGCTCACCTACGCTGTAGTTCTCTGTACTCTTCCTATGATCGCAGTTAGTTAGAAGCATCCATCAGAAATCTATGATGGCGCGCATCTTGCGTTCATGATTCTTATCGGAACTCATTGTTGCCCTCACTCTTAGCTCTAGGTGTCGTGAGCAAACGACGTCGAGAGTGGCTTGTCCTGTAGCTGATAGATATCGGCTTGGGAGAGGTGTGCTTTGAATGTGCGAAGCTGAAGCTTCTTGGAGCAGTCGATGAAAACACAATGGATGAAGCTCTTCACGCTGCTGGGGATCATATGCGTCAGCCTGACCTTTGTAGCGCCAGCCCATGGGGGGACCTGCAAGAATGATGGGGTTCTTGACACAGGCGAGGAATGCGACGGCAGCACTTTCGACCCTGCACATGCGACATGCGCCTTGGCATGCCCTGCCACTCCTATCGGCGCAGTAGCCTGTTTTCCAAAAAACCACGCGAGTGAATGCATGGTTGACTGTTCGGGCTGCTCTGCCGCACCGGTTGACAGTGGCGCCGTCGACAGCACCGTCGACGGGGGTGGCATTGATAGCACGGTCGACGGGGGGGTGCCCGCTGACAGCACGGTGGACAGCACGGTGGACAGTGCCGGCACCGATGCCAGCATACCTCCAGGTACCTGCCGCACCTACAACCACCTCGACACCTACTTCGAGGCAGGCTCGCTGATCATCCCCATGGACGGCATTTGCCAAAACGATGGTGGTGACCTGCACGCCTATGGGATCGCCTGGCACCTTCTGCGTCATGGCATCCGAGTGTCGTGGATCACCAAGACCACCAAAACCCTACCTGACGAGGCGGACTTCACCATCACTGGGCCTTCCTCACCCGTGGTTCACCGCCTTGCTCGCAGTGGAAGCTACGACAGCTTCTCCGCCATCCCTGGCCCCAAATGTGTGCCCACCACCACCCATAACTACTTTGGTGCTCCCTTGGTCATCGCAGCCTCCGACGCCGACGCCGCGCTGCAGGTCCTCTATCAAGGCTCTCTCCCGGACGACCCCTCCGTGACCTATGGCTGGGGCCTCTCTGCTCCGACCATCGACTTTAGCGATGTGGAAATCCACCGCACAACAGTGGGCTTCACCGCCCCCGTCCTGCACACCAGCACCTCCATCCCGCGTCCCATCGCCCTGATGCACAACACAGGCTGGCTCGATGTCGACGTTCTCAACAACATCGGCATTATTTTTCCCCTTTCTGGTGGAACAGCGGCCTCTCCTGGTCTTGTCTACGATGAACTCACAGAGGCAGACGTCGTCTCCGGCACGGTGCTCACCAGTGACCGCTATCAGATGCTCTGGGTCAGTAATGACGCCTCCATCGCCATCACCGATAGCAACGTCTACAATGAGATCTCCTCCTTCGTCGGTGGAGGCGGCGGCGTACTGGCCTCGGCCATGGCCATCCTCGCCCTCGAGTGCAATACCTGCGCGGCGTGGGATTGCAGCCTTGGCTGTGCAACGCCCACACAATTCCAAGGGGCCACAGGCCTTGTCGATATTGGGGGTGGTCTTGGTACAGGCACCACCCCCGAAGACCCCGCGAACCCCGTCACCCAAATTGGCGACCTAGAATATCATGCCTTGGGCGACGCCCCCAAAGGCCTGGGGGCCGAGTCTGCCTGGAATCCCTGTACCTATACGGCAATCAAGAGTGGCTCCGGCGAACCGATCATGACCGTGCGCGACGACAAGAGCATGGGCCCTGTGTACTACATCACAGGCAAGAGCTACGATAACGGCACCGCCGATCTCAAGCGCGCCATGCAGCGAACAGTGGTGAGCCTGCTCTTTCTCACGCCAAATCTGCTCCAGGACGAAAACCCCACCACCTACGAACTGACCCGCTCCACCCCGCTGGTGATCGACGCTGACGACGACAGCGAGCATGTCGTGTTTCAGGGCACCTATGATTGGCCTGACCCGGTGACGGGACATTATTTCAACGCCTCCAACGTGGCAGCCTGGAACTTCCCCATCACCACGGGGCACCTGCGCGCCTATGACCTCACAAGCCTCAGCACGGGTGTAGACGACTTCTCCACGCCAACTCCCATCACCTGGCCTGGCCCTACGGGTATTGTAGGGGCCGGCTGCAGCAAACTCGCGGACAGCACAACATGTGGCGCTAACGCAGAATGCACCTGGGAATCGACGGCTCCCACGTACTGCAAGCCCAAGCCAGGGCGCTACGTTTACACCGCTACAGGCAGCTCGTTGCTCACTCAGAAGCAATTCATCAGCACAGTCCCCGCTACAGTGACAACACTGCGCCCACTATTGGGTATGGCTGATGATCCCAAGACCAAGCGCTTGATCGAAGCGGTGCGCAGCGCCCCGCTGGGTGGCGTTGACCAATCCTCGCCAGCTATCGCCGTGCACAGCGCTGACTTCACCTTTGATGACAGCCTCAAACGCCCCACAGTGCTCTATGTCGGCAGCCACGACGGCATGCTGCATGCCTTTGAGGTCAAAGATGTGGAGAGCCAGGAGGTCACCAGCAGTTATGGCAAAGAACTCTGGAGCTTCATTCTTCCTGACCAGCTCAGCAAGCTGTGGGAAAATAAAACTGCGGTGCAGGGTTCACCCTCGGTCGTTGATGTCTACGGCGATTTTCTCAACGCCACAGGCAAAGCAGGCACTGATAGCCAAAGCGAATGGATCACGCTGCTGACCATCACCGGTGGTGCCGCTGGACGCGCGATCTACGCGCTGGATGTCTCTCAACCGGACCCAGCCAAAACGCACTGCCCCACGGGCCGTGCGAGCACGAGCTGTGTGGCGGGACCCAACCCGCTGTGGACCGTGGATCAGAACACCTCGGCCACGACAGCTGATATCGGCGGCACGCGCAAGGCAGCCCTCGGGGTGATCAACGTTGCGGGCACTCTGGAACCAGTGGTGGTGCTCACCACCAATATTGGAAATGCCACAGGCGGCCAAGGCGGTCTTCGCCTCTATGTGATCAAAGCAACTGACGGCAGCGTGCTCTTCAAGAAATCCATCGACTACACCAGCACCCTCCCCAGCGGCCTTCTCGAACCCAATGATGTACCCCCACGGGTGATGCTCGTCGACCGTGATGGTGACAAGGGCTACCAAACCCACGCTTACTTCGCAGACCTCGAGGGCAAGGTCTGGGAGATGGACCTTGGCGACCCCACCTCCAACCCCGTGGAGCGCTGGGATGCCAACGATATTTTGTCGGGAACTGCAGGTAAATGTGACTACCCCATCGCGGGACCCATGTCTCTCTACCGTGACAGCGCCGGCCAGCTCAACTTGGTTCTCGCCACAGGTGGCATCTCATGGGCCCACTCGGATGCTACCACCCAACAGAAGGTCGTCGTCCTGCGATCGATCTCTTTGGGATCTACCCCACAGCTCTACACGGTGATTCACACCATGGCACCTGGAGAGCGGATCTACACAGCCCCCGTAGTGGTCAACGAGGATATCTATTTTCAGAGCAGCGAAGCGCTGGTTGATCAGCTCAGCGGCTGGACTTCGGCTGGGGCCGCGGGCACGATCTACGTCTCGAGCGTCGCTGGAACCCTACCTGGCGCAGCAAGCTCGTTAGCGACGGTGGGCATGACAGGCGCCAGCCTCAGCGTGAGCACAAGTGGTCGTGTGATCTCTGCTTCTGCGCGTGGTATCTCTCTACAGACCAACGCAACCCCCAGCATAGTATCCACGGCTCCCCAAGCGAATGTGTCTGGAGGAACTGTCAGTCGGTTGCGACTCTGGTTGCCGCATCTGAAGAATTAGGAAGACCACGCATTACTTCCAAGGCATTTACACCTGCTATGCAAAGTTTTCATGCCACATCAGAACCTGTTGGAGAGATATCCCAGTATAATCGACAGCTTATCCATCCTCCGAATACCGCGGTTCTGGCGCATATCTTGCTTTGTTGTGTCAGAAACTAATGCTTGTGAGGTAAGGATGCCGCGGAAGATGGGATTTCTCAAAATGCTTGGGGCGGCAATGATCGCCCTCAGTCTCACACCTGTCGCCCACAGTGCCACCTGCCGTACCCACCTTCATACCGACACCTACTTCGAAGCGGGCTCGCTGATCATCCCCATGAGCACAACCTATCAAGGCTCAGGCGATATGGTGCGCGCCTACGGCCTCGCATGGCATCTTCTACGCCATGGCATCCGCGTCGCCTGGATCATCAACACCACCAAGATCGCCCACGACGGCAAGGATTTCACTATTAATGGCGTAGCACCGGTGGTTCAGAAACTCGCACGTAGCGGTAACTACCGTGCAATGACCAATATTGGTGGTGTCAACACAACTATCGATTACTCGGGTGCTCCCATGGTGATCCCCAGCTCTGACGCAGACGCCGCGCTTCAGATCATCCACCAGGGGGTGCTACATGACAACCCAGGCTACCGTTTTGGATGGGGTCATAACAACGCCTTCAATGGCGTTGCCGTACACCGTTCGAACGTGGGCTTCATGGCTCCCGTTCACCGTATCGTGGACAGCCCACCCAAGCCCCTCGCCTTGCTTCAAACAGCTGGCTGGCTGGATGCCAACGTGCTGGCTGCCGCCGGGCTGGACTTTCCAGGAGCCGGGGGCACAACCGCCAATCATGGCCTGATCTACGACCAGATCACCGAGGCGGACATCAGCAATGGTGAGCTGGTCCTCGACACTTACAAGATGCTTTGGGTTAACGGTGACGGCGCTAGCTCCCTTACTCTAAGCACCTCATATGACAAGATCGGCGCCTACCAGGCCTCTGGGGGTGGCGTACTAGCCTCGGGTAACGCCATCACGGCTCTCGAGTGCCCTACATGTACCTCCACGCAGTTCTTGGGCACCACAGGGGTCGTCAACCTCGGTGGTGGCCATGGGTCTCATCAACCTCCTGTCCAGCCGGGCAGCCCCTTCACCCAAGTGGACGACCTCGAATACCATGGTCTTGCCAACGAGGTGAAAGCTTTTGGGCCAAACAGCACCTACAAAGCATGTGTAACCACGCTGATCGTCAACGGCTTCAACAGAGCCCTGGGCGCCATCCTCGACGACGCAAGCAGTGGCCTCGTTTTCTATGTGGGAGGTCGCAACTATGACAGCGGTGGTGCGTGGCACAAAAAGGCCATGCAGCGCACGGTTATCAACCTGCTCTTTCTCGCGGCGGATATCGAGCAAGAAGAACACCCCAGCATCTACGAGCTCACACGCTCCACGCCGCTGGTGATCGACGCGGACGACGGCTCTGAGCATCTGACATTCCAAGGCACCTACGATTGGCCAAATCGCGTGAAGGGAGTCTATTTCAACCCCTCCAACGTGGCAGCCTGGAACTTCCC
>JAFCZD010000261.1 GCA_019314525.1 Deltaproteobacteria bacterium | reverse complement strand
TCGTGGGCGGCGCGGGGTCGAGGGTGAGCATTCCAGAGCGTACGGTGCGGCCTGTGGCCGCCGCAACGACTCGCCCAGAGAGGGCTTTGCGTCCGTGGTAGGCGCGGTAGCCCACGAGGATCACTTCGTCGGCCTGCACCGTTTGCGCGAGCAGGGAGGCGTGTTCTGCTTCATAGCGCTGAGCCATGGCCAGCGTGGCATAGTGCAGCCCTACCGCTCCCCGGGTGACGAGAGCCGAGTCGAGGCTGAAGTCGATGCGCAAGCGGTTGTTGCTGCCCGCCATCTGCACACGATGGATACGTCCACGGCGCCCGGGTTTCTGCACATAGACGGCATAGCGCCCTGGGAGCATATCGGGGACCTTGGTGGGCGTGATGCCAGCGTAACGGCCGTTGACGAAGGCCAAGCAGCCCTCCTCATCGGTGATGATCTCTAGGGTTGCCTTGCGCTTCTGGTTGAGGTCGCGGCTGACGCGTTTGTAGAGCTGCACCAGCTCGGGAGCATATTTGGCCAGCGCTGGATGGTGGTCAGGGAAGCTACGAACCGCCTCGCCAATGATCTCGATGGCTCGCGCATTCTTCTGCGTACGCAGGTAGGTGTGGGCCAAAAAGAGCAACGCTTGATGCAAGGGCTCGCGTAGCCCTTGGTTGCGCGCCATCAGCGCTTGGCGCTGCCAAAGTGCCTGTCGAGCCTCTTCGAGCTTGGCGATGGCCCCAGGATAGTTCCCCTCGATGAAGCGTGAGCGGCCCAGGGCGATCTCTTTGCGCCAGTGGTCTGCTTCGTTCACAGGGCCAGCATCGGCGGTGAGCTTTGTTTCCAAGGCCTTTCCCAGCGCTTCGCCGTGTAGCTGGGTGGAGAGGGTGAGCTTGGCCACGAGGGCGTTGACGATCTTCTGCGCCTCAGCAGGAGGAGTGCCGACCTGAGTATTCATCAACATGCGGCGAGCCGGCGTGGCGTGAGCGATCTGCAACGTTGCAAAGAAAAGTAAACTTGACGTAAAGAGGCGGTTCACCACTATCCCCCTGGTTGGGCTTACGAGCCGGGGGACCCTAGCGCAGCGTCGCGGCGTGGGCAACGCTTCGCGGCCTCAGTCGTCAACGCTCGGTGCGATCAGCGGATGCTTTGGCGACAATCTCCGATTTTTTGCTATCTTCCGGGGCTAGATAACGTTCATGGCTCACGCCGTGAACGTTTAGCCGCCCTTGGATCGCGGCCGGAAGGTCAAATATGGGACAAGCACGTTATATCATCGGCATTGATCTGGGCACCACCAACAGCGCTGTCGCTTATGTCGACATCGCGGACCCCGCCGATGTGCCGCCCATCCGCTTGCTTCAGATCCCGCAGCTCGTCGCCGAGGGGAAGATGGCGGAGCAGCCAGGGTTGCCGTCCTTTCTCTATTTGCCAGGCGTTCACGATCTTCCCGCGGGCTCCACGGCGCTGCCATGGGATGCTGGGCGTGACTATGTGGTGGGGGCTTTTGCACGTGATCAGGGCGCCCGCGTGCCAGCGCGGCTGGTCTCTTCAGCCAAGAGTTGGCTGGTACACGCAGGGGTCGATCGCCAGGCCGCGATCCTTCCTTGGGCCAGCCCCTCCGAGGTGCCCCATGTGTCACCGGTGGCGGCCGCGGGTCGCTTTCTACAGCATTTGCGGGAGGTGTGGGATGCGCGCATGTCGCAGGGACGCCCTGAATGGTGCCTCGCCCAGAGCGACGTAGTGCTCACGGTGCCCGCCTCCTTTGATGAGGTGGCGCGCGAGCTGACGGTGGCCGCGGCGCGAGCGGCGGGCTTCGAGCGCTTGACCTTGTTGGAAGAGCCTCAAGCTGCTTTCTATAGCTGGGTGCGAAGCCAGGGGGATTTCTGGCGCGACCAGCTCGAGGATGGTGACGTGGTCCTCGTCTGTGATGTGGGTGGCGGCACCACCGACTTTTCCTTGATCGCAGTGCATGGCGAGGGCGAGGCCATGAGCCTCGAGCGCGTGGCCGTGGGTGATCACCTGATGCTCGGTGGCGACAACATGGACCTCGCGCTGGCGCGACATGTGGAGCGTCGGCTGGTGAAGCGCGCGGGGGAGCTCGATGCCAAGCAGTGGGCGGCGCTGGTGCATGCCTGTCGTACCGCCAAAGAGGCGTTGCTGAGCCCCACAGGTGAAGAGCGCTACTCGATCACCATCGCTGGCGGCGGATCCCGAGTCATCGGAGGAAGCCTGCGCATCGACATCTTCCGTGATGAAGTCTTGGAGCTGGTCCTCGATGGCTTCTTTCCTCAGGTGGATTTTGAGGAGAGTTTGCAGCGAGGGCGCTCGGGTTTGCAGGAGCTAGGGCTACCCTATGCCGCAGACCCTGCGGTGACGCGCAACTTGGCGGCCTTCCTCAAACGACATGACGCGCGACCCCACGCGATTCTCTTCAACGGCGGGGCGATGAAAGCGCAGCTGGTGCAGGATCGTGTGGTGGAGACGCTGGCGGGTTGGTTCGGCAGCGATCCGACGGTCCTCGAGAGCCGCAGCCTCGACCTCTCGGTGGGGCTTGGCGCTGCCACCTATGGCCTGGTGCGGGCCGGGCAGGGCGTGCGTATCCGCGGTGGCGCGGTCCGTGCGTATTATGTCGGGGTGGACGATCGGAACTCGAGTCGCAAGAAGGGGGTTTGCCTGATCCCCTTTGGCGCGGAGGAGGGTGACGAGATTCAGATCGCCGAACAGCCCTTCGAGCTGCTCACGGACCGGCCGGTGACCTTCCCCCTCTACTGCTCTACTGCCCCCCTGGGCCATGATCCAGGCCAGGTGGTGGAGATTACCGATGACGTCTTCCTCAACCTGCCGCCTGTGCACACGGTGCTCAGCTACGATCGGAGTGCTTCAAACCAGCGGGTGTCCGTGGACCTCGGCGGCCAGCTCACTGAGCTGGGCACGCTGCAACTTTATTGCGCCACCACCGACGGCGAGCGTCGCTGGGACCTCGAGTTTTCTTTGCGTGAGAGCCAGGAGGCAGCAAGCAAACCACAGAGTGGGCCCGCGGTGGGGGACGCCAGCGTCGAGGTGGACGATGAGGGCATGCGGGTGGCAGCAGACGCCATCCGCCAAGCGTTCCGCTATCGAGGCAAGAGCGACGACGAGCGCTCACCGCGCAAGTTGGGCAAGCGCCTGGAGGATATCCTCGGCGCCGCCCGTTTGGATTGGCCGGGGAGCGCGATCCGTGTGCTCTGGGGCCCCTTATGGGAGATGGTGGAGGAGCGTGAAGCGAGCGCCGACCATGAGGCGGCCTGGCTGAACCTGGCAGGTGTTCTTCTGCGCCCTGGCTTTGGCGACCCCCTCGACGGCGAGCGCGTGGATCGGCTGTGGAGTGTCTACCGTGAGGGCATGTGCTTCGAGGAGAATCTCTGGACGCGCATCGGCTGGTGGGTGCTCTGGCGGCGCGTTTCGGGGGGGCTTGAGCGCGGTCAGCAGTTGGAGCTGACCAATAAGCTCTCCCAACCGCTCCTCTCGGGAGCGGCGCTCAAGGCCGCGGGTGCAGCGGGGAAGCGCAGAAGTGGCAAGAGCAAGAAGGCAAAGAAGGGCGGAGACGAGGGCGGCTTCAATCGCCAGGAGCTTGCGGAGATGTGGCGCGCCGTGGCCAGCCTCGAGCACATCCCAGCTATCTCCAAAGAGGGACTGGGAGATGTCGCGCTGCGCAACGCCGTGGCTGGTCGCGGCGACTTTGCCTTTTGGGCGCTGGGGCGCCTTGGCGCGCGCGTGCCACTCTATGGTCTCATCGAGGAGGTGGTGGACCGAGAGAAAGCCGAGGGTTGGCTGGAGCGCTTGCTGGCGTTGGACTGGGACAAGCGTCGCAACGTGGCGCTCGCCGTCGTGCAACTGGCGCGCCTCTGTGGTGATACGGCGCGGGACGTCAACGAAGTGCTGCGTAAGACGCTCCTTGAGCGCCTCAGCGCTATTGAGTGTCCTGGGCAGCTCACACGCCTCATCCGAGAAGTCACCGTCCTCGGAGACGCCGAGCGCGCGCAACTCTTCGGCGACAACGTGCCCGCCGGCTTGCGTCTGGGCTGAATCATGAGGGTATGGTTGCACGTGGTCGCTGTCCTGGCCCTCTCGAGCCTGGATTTCTCGAGCCTGGCTCACGCTGCCAAGCTGACACCCAAGGGCATCGTGGACAAAGCGATGGCTCGTCAGCTCTTTCGCGCCAAGGGCGCCGAGATGACCATCGCCATGCGCTTACGCAACAAGGCTGGCGAGACGCGGGAGCGCCAGCTTTTTTTGCGCTCTCGGCGGGACGGCCGCAGCCGCACAATGGTTCGTGTGCTGGCACCGCCGCGATTGCGTGGCACAGCGTTTCTCTTTCTACAACGCACAGATGGCGACGATCAGTTCATGTATATGCCGGCGTTGAAGATTACCCGCCGCATCGTCGGTTCGAGCAAGAACGCGAGCTTCCTTGGCAGCCAGTTCACTTACGCTGATTTGGAATGGAGCGCCCTCGAGCACGCCCACTACCGGCAGCTTGGTGATCGAAGGCTGGGCAAGGACGATTGCTATCAGCTGCAGGCGACGCCACAGGCGAAGGACAGCGCCTACCGTCGGGTGGTGATCACCGTACGCAAGAGAGACTTCTCGATGTTGGCCGTCGACTTTTTTGACGGCCATGACAAGCTGCTCAAGGTGCTCGAAGTGAGGCGCATCGAGCAGGTGGGTGGGCTTCCCATGGCGACCCGCTTGAAGATGCGAAACGTGCAGAACGGCGAGGTCTCGTTGCTGGTCATGGGAAACGTCAAGCTGCGCGACGATCTTGGTCCTGAGCTTTTCACCAAAGAGGCGTTGGCGGGGCCGTGAGGGTGTCACGTCTCCTCGCGAGCGTCGTCTGCGTGGTCTCAGGGCTGATGCTCCCTGCGAACTCCTTTGGTGGCGCACCCACCTCGCAACCAAGCAGCGTCCCTACGAGCGTGCCTGCTCGCGCCGCTGCGGGGGTGGAGCACTTGGGTGAGGAGCCAGAAGATTGGCCCGAGGTAGCTGGCGCCGGGGAGGCATCGCCGCAGAAGGCCAGTGCGCGTCTCGTGGATTGGCGAGCCTCCACGCGCCTCGTGACCACGACAGACCTGAAGCACGAGAGCGATGGCGGGTTCCGTGAGGATGTGGCCACTCTCAATTGGACCCTGGCGCTTGAGGCTGCAGCCGCTCTGCCTGCGGGCCTCACCTTTCGTGCGGGTGCTTGCTTGCGCTTGCATCTCAGCTGGAAAGGTGGAGGTGGAGATAGGCTCCATCGTAGCGACTTCGAGGTACTCCCCTCCGAGAGCTACGTGGGCTGGAAGCGGGGCAGCTTTGAGGCACGCCTGGGCATGCAGACCATCGTTTGGGGTGAGAGCGACCTGGTCAACCCCCTCGATGTGCTAGCGCCGCGAGATCTGCGCCTGGGGCTGCTCACGGAGCCAGAGGCTCTACGCTTGCCAACGCTGGCGCTCTCGCTGCGGGGTCGCTTGTTTTCGACGAGCATCTCGCTGGTTTGGGCGCCAATCTTCACCCCCCACCGAGTGGATCTCTTTGGTGGTGATTTTGCAGTGCTCGGCCCAGGGGCGCCCGCTGCTTTGCGCCGCCTTGGTGGCGCCCTCGAGGGGCTGGTGGATGACACCGTAGAGGGTGCGCTTCAGGAGGCGCTGGTCCAGACTGAGCTGCCTCGACCGGTGGTGGGCAGTGATCTCGGCTTGCGCATCGCGCGTAGCCTGGGTGGTGTTGATTTGGCAGCTCAATATGTTTACACGCACCAGCGCTTGCCCGCGATGACGCTACACCAGAGCGTATTGCCGAGCTTGGCCCCACTGCTAGCCGCGACAGAGCAGCAGATCGACGCAGGAGCTCTTTCTCCGCTCCTTGCGACTCTCCTCTCCGCTGAGGGCATGGAGCAGCGCTACCCTCGACGGCATGTCGTGGGCGCCTCTGTCTCCCGCGCCCTGGGCCGCTTCGTGGCCACCTTGGACGTCGCCTATGGCACACGGCAGCTCGAGCCCTTGGCGTCTGGAGGGCTCTT
Source organism: Deltaproteobacteria bacterium (assembly GCA_019314525.1). Taxonomy (GTDB): domain Bacteria; phylum Myxococcota_A; class Polyangia; genus JAFCZD01. The sequence goes on along the minus strand of JAFCZD010000261.1, from coordinate 1,720 downwards.
GGGTTTGCCTCTCGTTGATGGTGGGGATGGTTGGTTTCATACCACCGTGGACACCTCCTCGCTGGCCTACACCCTTGGTTTGCGCCACAACGAGGGAGAGCAGCTGCTGCTGGTGCTGGAGTGGTGGCATGAGCTTCTCCTCGACGAGCTCGCCAAGCCTTCGCGTGAGCGCTTGCCCTTGTTGCTTGGGGGACCTCAACGGGGTGGCTTGGCCGCGCTGATGCGTTTTTCGCGCGGTGACGTCTCAGGGCAATTGTTGATGCACAGCGAGGTGTTTTTTGGCTCGTTGGTGGTGACGCCAGAGCTGAGCTACCGCTTCGGCGAGCACGCGATCTTGGGCGCAGGGTGCAATCTCTTCGTGGGAAGACGCGGCATCGGTGCGCTCTACGAGGCCAACGATCAGGCCTACGTCTTCTTGCGGGGGGACCTCTAGACGCCCTCTGGGCTAACGTTCCTGCCAGCGAGCTCCCGTGAGCGTGGAGATGGTCTCGATGAGCACCTTGCGCAGGACCGGCTTGTGGAGAAACATGTCAGCGCCAGCGGCCATAGCCTCACGGCGCACCGAGTCGCCTCCGACGCTCACCATCAGGATCGGGCATTGGGGGTTCTTTGCTCCGGCGCGGATTCTGCGCACCAAGTCGCTGCCCGACATTCCTGGCAGGTAGTGGTCAATGATCGCTAGGTCGTAGTGATGCTTCTCAGCGAGCGCCAACCCATCGCCACCGTCGACAGCACTCTCCACATGCAGCCACTGGGTCTCTGTGTTCTCGTCGTGAAAACGGCGAATGGCGTGTTCGAACATCTCCCGCATGAACTCATTGTCCTCCACGAGGAGCACGCGGCAGCGCTCACGGTCGGCCTTCTCAGGGCGCTCTCTGGCGCGGGTGATGCTGTCGACGATGCCTTGCCAGTGCACCCGCTCTTCGTCGCGGCGGAAGACGAACTCCACGCCAAGGGCCGGTGTGGGCTCCCGCCGTCGCCAGCGCACGACGCCCTCCATGTCGATGGGCTCGAGGAGCCCTGGGAACGACAAAGTAAACGCGATGCGCGCCCCGATCTCGAAGGGCCAGGCCGTGCGGAGCATGATCCCGCCTGAGCCTAGGTTTTCGATGGTGTCGTCGAGCAGCTCTTGGGCCATGCGATAGCGCACGCGCAACAGCAGCTGAATGCGTGATGAACGACGTCGCTCGAATTCACCGCTCAAGCTCTACTCCTTGGCTTACATGCTTATCTATTATCGTAAGGGGCAAAGGCACCCGCTGCCAAGTCGTAGACGCCTGTTCTGTCGTTGACTTTTCCTCAGCCCTCGAGCACGGCCTTGGGTGCGAGGTATACCACCTCATGTGCCGGCGAGACCTCGCGCTCTGCTGCCGGGTTGAACTCCACCTTTTCGCTCTTCGGTTCGCGAAGGCCTAGCACCACCAAAGAGTGCCGGCTGCGCAGCTCGCGCTCGAGTTCACCGAAGGTGGTGGTGGCTTTCAGCGGGTTGGCTCCGATATATAGGCTGTGGGCGCCAGCAGCGGCGACGCTGGTCATCACCGCGCCCGAGCCGTGTTGGCTCAAGGAGTGAGCGAGAAGCGAGAAGCCAAGCCGGGTGGTCTCGATCACCTCGTCGGCCCCCGCGGCGTAGGCGTGGGCAACGTTTTCGCTGTCGAGGATCTCGGCGACGATGTAGAGCGGTTTCTTGCGGCGCGGTGTGTCAGGGTGTGCGGCCATGAAG
>JAFCZD010000260.1 GCA_019314525.1 Deltaproteobacteria bacterium | reverse complement strand
GGGCGCCACGGGTGATTCAGCAGCGCTCACGAGGATCGAATAGACCTCGCCCCAATGGGTCTCGCCGTCGGCCCCCTCGACGCCCGTCTCGGGGCCCCAGTGGATCTCGAAGCGCGTCAATACATAGGTCTTTTTCAGATCGAGCAGGATTTGCGCGTAGTTGTCGCAGTCGTCGCCCCAGGGGTTGGGATCGGCAAAGGAAAAGCGGGCCCAAGTGGTTTCCTCGCCATCGTTCACTGAGCTGAGAGGGCCAAGCTCTGAGAGGGGCTCAGCAGTGATCAACGCCTTGAGGGCGACATTCTGGGGGGCATGGGGTGGGCCTGCGTCGATGGCGGTGCTGTGGTGTTGAACGCTGATAGTTGTGCTGTTTCCGGCGCAGCCGAGATCACTATAAGGCGTGAGGATGATGCTGTTTTGTGAATCGGCGATCAAATCGACTTCAACACAGAAGCGCCCACCGCTGCCCACCAGGCTGACCTTTGAGTTGCCAATGGAGCTGTGGGCGACGATGCGCACAGCCTGAGCTGAGAGGCCGCGAATGGGCTGAGAGAGTTGGGTGGCGACGAAAACATTTCCACCGTCGATCACAGGGGCGGGTAGCAGCGGTACTCCCTCGCAGCCTGCGTGGGTGTCGAGGGTAGGCGGCTGAAGATCCTCAGGGATCCCGCGGTCATTGATGACGTGGGGGGGATCCTCAGCCTTGCACCCCATGGAGATGCCCACGAAGTGGGGCAATATGAGGAGGAGAACAAGACGTTTATTGAGAGAAATCATATGCTTATACTCTATACAAATACCAGCAGCCACAGTGGCTTGTCAAGTCGCCACGCCCCATCGAGAATCGAGCAGGGCGCTAAGGTTCTGTTTTTTAAAGGATAGTTCTGGCTGTTATTCACCTTGGGAGTCTTCGAACTGCTCTATGAGAACTTCCGGGCTCCTCTTCGATAATGCAAGTAAGCAAGATCACTAAGACCAGGCCCTGCGTTCAGTCTGGTATGTGATTTGTATACAAGAATCGGTGAATCGAGAGAAACAGTGATAAGCAAACTTGGCAAAGGTGGCTCAATGCGGCAGATGACCTACACAGCCCTGGTATTGGCTCTTGGGGCTTTTGGCTTCGCAGCATGTGGCGGTGATGAGATGGCACCTGTAGTGGAGCCTCCAGCTGTGAAGCGGGAGCTTCCTCAGCCTGTGGTGCAGATGGTAGCACCCACGGCTGTCGCGGCCGGCGATCTCGTGACCATCTTTGGGTCGGGCTTTGCTGATGGGCAGGTTGGGCAGACCCGCCTGCACATCACCGGCGTCTACCAGACCACCGATGGCAACATCGAGCAGGTGGATCTTCAGATCACCCCGCGCTTCCTCAACCAAGGCATGTTGGAGTGGACCTTCGGGCCCAATATTCCCTTCTCCAGCCGCGACCAAACGGGGACCTTTCGTGGCACCGTTCAGGCCACCAACGTCGCTTTCGACGGCGAAGAGAAGGTCGCCCAGGCGGTGAGCACTCAGATGCAGGTTAACCAGGCGGTGAGCACTCAGATGCAGGTTAAGCCTTCGATTTTGATCCGCCACTTTCGGCCCATGACGGCCGGTTGCCAGGTGGGCATTGAAGCCACCACCGCTGATACGCCCTTTTACATTGAGCTCGAGGCCGTGGGGCTCAAGGCGGGCACGGGGCTGGCGCCTATGCGCTTCGCCTATACCTTCATGCGTGAGCATTTCAGCGTTGAGGGATACTTCAACGGCGAGCTAGGAGTGGATCCGGCCAACCTGATGCCCCAGAGCGGTGCGGCCACTGTGGTCGACGAGGTGGAAGGCGCCACGAGCCGACTGGGCAACGGCGTGCCCTCGGACGTGGCCGTGGTGCCAGGGGCGCTGGACGCCAGAAGTATTGCTGGCTTTGTGAGTAAACCCGAAAACTTCTTTGGCTTGACCCAGATCAAGACTGGGCAGCTCGCCAACGAGGCTGCGAACTACTTCGACGCCAGCCTCATCGTGCTTGCTGTGGACAGCACGGGCGCGTCCATCACCCGGCGTTTGTCCCTGCGGGTCTGGGCTGCGGTGGAGATCAACTATGATGGTAACCACCGCGTGGCACGTAGCTTTGACCCCGTGCCCGTGAGCAGCTGCATCCCAGGGGGCGATATCGGTCGCGACGTGACCTACAACGAGGTCTCCTCCGAGACTCGTGCACGGGATTTGAAGGTAAAAGCGGACATCAGCGGGAGCTTCAACGCCTTTGTGGCGCGTGTGGACGCAGCCTTTGGTTTCGAGGTCACCACCGCAGTGTCTTCGAGCGAGGCGCAGAACCTCTCGATCTCGGGCTTCATCATTCCCCAGCAGTTTGCGGTCTTTTATCGACAGACGCTGCAACTGGAGCGCACGGCTCAGCTGAGCCTGCACGGCGCGTGCGGCAATGTGACGCCCCTCGGTGAGATCGTCGTCACCGACTGGGTTTGGTCGCCAGACCTCGCCAAGGGCAATGCATGTTTGCCGCTGCCCACCTCGAACTTACCGGCCGGTGAGGTCTTCGAGCCCTAAGGCTTTTCTGGATGCTGTCTTTTCACGGGCATGAGGGATGGGCTCGCGAGCCTAATCTAACTCGCCTGTGAGCGAATCTCCGCGCGCTGGGTCTCTGCGCGTTGGTGCACCTGGTGCACGAAGGTCTCGAGGCGGATGCGTTGGGCGGGGCCTTCGGTGGCCCCATAGAGCAGGGTGAGCACGGGCGCGTCGTCGTGGGCCTTGCGCAGGGCGGGGATGATGGCGTCGACGCTGCTGCCCACCATGCAGTTATGGCCCGCCACGTTGAGGGCTCCGGCGGCGCCGCGGTCGAGGAAGTCGACGATCTTGGCCACGCTCTGGGTGACGAGGAAGTTGGTGCGGGGGCCGAGGTAGGGCTCGGCCAGATCTGTGAGCTGACCTGGGGTGAGCTCCAGCGCCAGCTCACGCACCTCTGGCCTCAGGCGACGCCGCATGAGCGCGCGCACGCTGGAGGTGACGGCCCAGTTGAAGCCGGCGTCGAAGGCGAGCCGCAAGCGACCCTCACGGAAGAAGCGCGGACCGTCGATTTCGCTTGAGAGCTCCACCATGGAGGCGAAGGCCGGGCTGGCCCAGACCTCGCAGCCCATCTCTTCGAGGCGATCGAAGAGGTTGGCGTTTCCGGCGGAGTTGACACGGGTGTAGAAGTCGCCTGTGACGCCCACCACCGGCCGGTCTCCAGGGTTGCCGGTGCGCGGCGCGTGCCAAAGAGACGTGGTGAACTCGTCCACAAGAGACGAGAGGCGTTCGCGCGCTTCGCAGGCGCGACCCACCGCCTCGGTGGCCTCTTGGAGCCAGCTCGCGGCGAGGCTCTTATCATCGAGGTAGGGGCGTAGGCGGTAGGCCCAGGAGACCAACACATCCACCGCCAGCAGCCCTTCGTAGAGGCGCATCATGCCGCGGGTGCCGAAGATGCGGTGCATATCCATTCCACCGCCATCCCAGACCTCAAGCTTGCTGCCAAGGCGCTTGGCCACCAGCCGCAGGCTGTCGCCGTATTGGCGGATCAGGCAGGGCGTGTTGCTGGAGACAGAGAAGAAGACGTCGTCTTCGGTGAGCTTCCGGGTGCGCACGAGGTTCGCCAGGTCACCCGCGACGATGGTGTAGGGGTGACACTCCCGCCCCGTGGAGACCTCCTCGCCCATGCGGATCACTTGCTCATTCACCTTGGGCAGCATCTCGACTTCATAGCCTTCTCCACGCAGCATGCCCGCGAAGACCTGGGCGTGCTCGGCGAAGTTCGGCACGAAGAAGCGTCGCCCCTGGGGCAGAGAGCGCAGGCCGGGGGTCGTCAAGACGCGGCGGGGACGGCGATGGCGCAGGTAGGTGTCGATCTCATCGCGGAAGGCCTCCACGCGGGTGACGAGGCCGGCCTCTCCGCGGTGCTCGTCGAACTCAAGGAAGAGGCGTGGCACGTCGCTCATCATCTCTTCGAGGTGTTTGACGACGAAGCCGTCGGGGCCGCAGCCGAAGCTCGAGATCATCACCGGGAAGAGGCGTGGGTGGTGGCGTATCAGCTCCGTGGCGCGCAGCTGGTCGCGGCTAAAATGCCAGGGCACGCTGTCCCAGCGCGGGTCGAGCTCTACCTGCTCGAGGGGCAACATATCCCAGGGGATCGCTGGCAGGCCGGCGCGGTCGAGGATCTGCGCCAAGTTGAGGTTGAGGCAGGGATCATGGGCGTTGTAGGGCTTGCCCAGCACGACAACGGCCCGTGGAAAGTCCTCTAGCAGGGCGGCGCTGCCGAGGAGGCGGCGTTTTTCGACGAAGGAGGCTTGAATCTTTCGTGCTTCCCCGAGGGCTGCGAGGATTTGTTCGGCGGGGCGATCGAGCTCTTGGGCGAGGGCCAGGGTGGCGTCGGCCAAACCAAGGGTTCCGTCTTTGAGTGAGAACTGGGCCGGCACGACCCGCTCACCGAAGCGCGCGCGCAGCATATCTGGAAGCTGCTGGGTGTAGAGGCAGGTGTAGGCCTCATTCTCGCCAGCGTTGTGGGGCAGCTCTACCACTGAGGGCACGAAGACCTTTTCGACGCCTTGGGCGAGCAGCCCTTCGAGTTGGGCGCCCGCGGCCTTGAGGGGCAGACAGACCTCCGAGGGCACGGCGGCGGGATGCGCCTTGAGCAAGGAGGTGGTGGTGATAGGCGCGAAGACCGGACGGTAGCCGAGGTGGCGCAAGAAGGCTGTCCACAGCGGTAGCTGTTCAGCGTTCAGAGAGCCCCTCAAGAGGCCCACCGGTGGCAGCCTCTGCTCGCTCTCAGTGGGCAGGGAGGCCTCGACGTGTTCCTCGATGAGCTGCTGTCGGGCTGTGAAGAGCTCTGGGAAGGGGCGCGTCGTGTTGTCCTTCTGTGTGGCGTTGTCGCGCTCGCTAAAGCGTTCGCAGATGTCGCCAAAGTGAAGGTCACGCTCACCGACGCTGATACGGTTGACCTGGCAGCGGTTCTCACAGCGGCGGCACTCAAAGCTGTGCATGCTGACCTGCTCGCAGGCGTTGAAGCCAGCGAAGGCGGTCTCGTAGGCGCTGCGTGCAAGCTCCTCGGCGGCGAGCAGGGCGACGCCAATGGCGCCGGAGATGCGGTTTTCGGGGTGCACCGTCACCGAGCGGCCAAGGAGAGAGCGAAAGGCGCCCACGACGGCGGCGTTGGAGGCGGTGCCTCCTTGAAAGACAATCTCCTCGCCGAGGTGTCTGCCCGCGGCGAGCTTCTCGAGGTAGTTGCGCGCGACGGAGTAGGCCAGACCTGCGCAGAGGTTCTCTGTGGTGGTGCCTCGCTCCTGGGCGCGCACCAGCTCGCTGTCCATGAAGACGGTGCAGCGCGTGCCCAGGTCGGCGGGCGTGTCACCCTGCCGGGCCACCTCCGAGAACTCACCGATGATGCGGATCCCCAGGCGCTCCGCCTGCTCCTCGAGGAAAGACCCCGTACCGGCGGCGCAGATCTTGTTCATCTCGAAGTCCGCGAGCATGCCGTTCTTCACAGAGATGAACTTGGAGTCTTGGCCGCCAATTTCGAAGATGGTGTCGACGTTGGGCACGAAGGCGACGGCGGAGACCATTTGGGCGGTGATCTCGTTGCGCACCACGTCAGCGCCTGTGACCCGCGCCGCGAGGTGGCGCCCACTGCCCGTGGCCCCCACACCGATGATGCGCGCGTTGGGCGGCATGCTCTCTTTCAGCTGCTCGAGCCCTTGGCGCAGGGCCTCCACAGGGCGGCCGCGGGTGGGCAGGTAGATACCTTCGAGCACAGTGGGTGCCCCACCGGCGTCACCGATGCTCACGAGCACAAGGTTGGTGCTCACCGAGCCCACGTCGAGGCCAAGGAAGATCTCTTGGGGCGTGCTGGGTTTGGGGCTCTCCACAACAGGCTCTGATGCTGATGCTGCGAGATCCGGGTCCATGTGCTTCGCGAGAGGCTGCAGGGGGCTCTCCGGCGTGGTGGTCGGCGTGGCGGCCCGCGCAGCGTAGCGCCGCTGGGCTTCGGCACGTAACGCGCCAAGGCGGATGGGGCGCGAGGAGGGCGCCAAGGCAGCGCCCAAGGCGCAGATCATCGTGGGTGCGCTGGGCAGCAGGAGTTGAGAGGCGTCGAGCTTGAGCTCCTCGCGAAAAGCCCGCTGCAGCCCAGGGCTCTGCGCGCCGCCACCGATCAAGGCGAGGGGGGCCGTGGCGGCTCGGCCGTTCATCACCGTGCTGTGGAAGGTGCGCGCCAGCGATTGGCAGAGGCCAAGGGCCATCTCATCGATGGGCGTGCCCTTTTGTTGCAGGTGGATCATGTCGGATTTGGCGAAGACGCTGCAGCGGCCCGCGATGGATACCCCACGCTTTGCATCAGCAGCAGCCGAGCCCAGCTCGCCGAGGGAGAGCTCGAGCCGGCCCGCCTGTTGCTCCAAGAAGGCGCCCGAACCTGCTGCGCAGGCGCCGTTGGTGGCGAAGTCGACGACGGTCGGCGGCCCTCCTTCCTCGCGATTTTTTGCGAGGAGGATCCACTTGGTGAGCTGCCCGCCGAGATCGATCACAGTGCGAGCGTGGGGGGCTTGGTGGGCGACGCCCACGGCTGCGGCCACCACCTCGTTGACGTGGGGCAAGAGCTCGGTGTCGCCAGCGCTATCGCCACCATGATTAGCACCCGTCAGCAACGCATGCGCGCCACCGGTGATGGCCACGCGGAGCAGGGTGTCGTCCTCGACGACGAGCTGTTCGAGCACGGTGCAGAGGGCAGCGAGAGGGCGCCCCTTGTGTGCTTGGCAGCTCTTGTGCACGAGCTTGTCGCGTTCGTCTATGAGGGCCAGCTTGACGGTTACTGAACCAAGGTCGATCCCCAACCGATAGCGTGACATATGATCCATTTTGCACTCCACTTGCAGTGGGGCGCAAACTGCCATATGGGCTGGATCTTGTCCATCTGAGACGATCTTGGAGGTATACGATTGAGTATAGTTGGGGGCGCTTGTGTTCTTCGTTGTGCATGGTGAAGAACACGCCAAATCTTAATAATAGATTAAGGAGTTTGAGGGTCTGCCTCGGGCCACAGGCCTCGGGCGATCTCTGCCAGCGCCACCAACTCTAGGCGGTAGGCGTTGTCACCCGCGGTGGCTCGCGCGATCTCGATCACCTCGTCAAAACGCGCGCCCTCGCTGTGTTTGCTGACGCGCAGCACCTCCGCGAGCTCTACCACCGCCGCCGCGAAGCGGAAGTCCTCACTCGCCTCGGCGAAGGTGGCGCGTTCGCCGTCGAGCACCAGGGTATGTTCTATGAGCTTGCTGGTGTCACCGTCGGGCTCTTTGTAGCGTAGCCGCACAGTGGCGACCTTGCCGACGCCTGGTGCTTGGTCGTGCAGCTTCAGCTCGTAAAAAGCCGTTACCGTGTGTCCGGCGCCGATCTCACCGCCGTCCTTGGTGTCGTCGACGAAGTCTTGATTGGGCATCACACGGTTTTCGTAGCCCACCAGCCGGAAGGCCGAGACGATGGTCTCGTCGAAGACCAGCTGCACCTTCACATCCTTGGCGATCACCTGCAGCATGCCTATGAGCGACTCGCTGAGCACGCGCTGGATCTCATCGCTGCTGTCGATATAGGCGTAGTTTCCATCGCCATTGTCGGCGAGCTGCTCGAGGAAGACGTCTTTGTAGTTGCCCATGCCGAAGCCGAAGACGCTGAGGGTGATGCCCTCATCGCGTTTGGCGGAGACCCAGTCCACCAACGCGTCCCCTGTGATGCCGACGTTGAAGTCACCATCGGTGCAGAGCACCACGCGGTTGATGCTGCCTGTTTGTTTCGCGCTCTCGGCCATGGCGTAGGCTGCCTGGATGCCACCAGCGCCCGCAGTGGATCCGCCCGATTGCAGCTCCGTGATGGCATCGAGGATGACGCTCTTATTCTCTACGGCCGTGGGCTGCAGCACTTCGCGCACCCCAGAGGCGTAGGTGACGATGCCGAGGGTGTCGGTGGGTTGCAGGGTCTCGGTGAGTCCGCGCAGCAGCTCTTTGACCCATGGCAGCTTATCCGACGAGCCCATGGAGCCTGAGACGTCGATGAGAAAGACGAGGTTGGCTGGCTTGCGTTGATCGGCGGGAACCTCGTAGCCCTTGAGTCCCACGCGCAGCAGCTTGGTGCCCTGGACGCCAAAGGGTGAGGGCGCCATCTCGAGATCGATAGCGAAGGGTCGCTCCGAGGCGGACGAGGGCGGGGTATATGCGTACGCAAAGTAATTGATGAACTCCTCCACACGCACGCTGTCAGGATCGGGCAGTTGCCCTTCGTTGAGGGCGCGGCGCGAGAGGGTGTAGCTGCCTGTGTCCACGTCGATGCCGAAGGTCGAGGTGGTCTCCTCGCTGGTGTTGACGAAGTCGTTCTCGATCAACTCACCTTGAGCGGGCGGCGGCTCAAAGGGGTCGCCCCATGCCATGGCATCGGCTGCGTAGCTCACCCCCGCGTCATTGCTCTCTGGAGCAAGCAGGATGCTACCGGCGTCGTGCATCGTGCCAGGCAGGTTGAGGGCTTCGCTCTCTCCTGAGCAGGCTCCGGCGACAGCGATGACAAGGGCGAACGCGAGACTTGCATAACGTGACACAGTGACTCCTTTTGTTGCGTGGAGTCGTATGTTGCAGGGGGCGTGCCTACAAGGAGATGGCGTGGTTTCAGCGGGTTAGCGTGTTTGCGGTGTGCCGGGTTGTGCCATGCCTGCCACCAGCACCATGTAGAGCGGGCACACTCAGAGATGCAGCGGGGTCGGTCGCGTGGCGGCGAGGCAGACGATGCGATCATCGGCCTTGAGCAGCTCTTGGGCGCTGGGGTTGAGCAGCACGCGCTCAGCACGCGCGATGCCCAGCGCCAAGGCGTCCTCTTTTTGCAGCAGCTCACATGCCTTGGCATAGGTGGTGTGCCCTGAGGGCTGTACGGGCGCGATGTAGATCTGTTGCCCATAGGTGTTGTGGGTGATCTCCTCCAGCACGCGCTGTACGCCTGGATCGAGCAGCTCCTGAGCAAGGAAATTGCAGGTGAGGTTGGCCAAACAGACCACGCTGTCGGCGCCGGCCCGGTAGAAAAGATCCACACGCTCGGCGTCCACCACCTCGCAGACCGTGTGCAGTCCACCGTTGATGTGCTCCATGGTGAGCACGGCCGCGAGGTTCTGATCGTCCGAGCGCGGGTCCATGGGGTTCGGTGCGAGGAGGATGGCGTGGCTTGCCGCGCCCAGGCAGGCTCGCTCGAGCACCTCGAGGCTGGTGGCTTGACCCCGTACGAAGCGCAGGT
>JAFCZD010000041.1 GCA_019314525.1 Deltaproteobacteria bacterium | reverse complement strand
TCTCGTCCAGCTGCGCCAAGGATCAGCAGTTTCTTTTCGGCCATGGGTACTACGCCTCCTGATATTGGCGCGTGCATCACGTTCGTGGTGATCACGCCCGTGGAAACGCGCAGGTTGGTGGATCGCGGCCAAAGCCGCGACCTGGCGTCATCATAGCGACTGGGGGGCAAAAGCCTACCCAAAAGAATGGCGGCCACCCACAAAGGGCAGCCGCCATGAAGAGAGCAAAATGAGCTGCGCTTGTTGCCTATTCGGCTGGAGTACCCACCTCCGTGGGGCCAGTCATGGTGACCTGGTCAGCTTTGAGGCGATAGGCGGGGATGCCACCGATGGTGTGCGTCGCGGAGACCTTGGTGTGATCTGGGATGACAAAGCTGAAACCGGTGGTTGAGCCGCGCTTGGCGTTGCGGGCGTTGTTGATGTGGGTGAAGGTCATGTTGCCGGTGATGGTGTCGCCACGAGTGCCGCCAATCTCTATCATGGAGTAGCCGCTGGCGTCGGTACGCCCACTTCCATTGGCCATGGGCTTGTTCTCTCCTGCGAGGCGAGCGTTTCTGAAAGCCATGGTGGCGTTGATGTCCGCAGCTGCCGTGAAGACCAACGAGCGCAGCACTTTGCCCGCAGCGTAGGTCTTCTGGCCATGCTGCTTCAGCGTGGCGACGTTGGTTTTCATGGTCTTGCCAGCCTCAACATACGTGAACTGGTTGTTCAGGTTGTTGCGAGCCTCGGTCACCGTCTGGATGCGCTGGTTGAGCCATTGCTTCACATGGTTGGCGCTCTTGTTGTATTTGGCGTAGTTGGCGTCTTGGCCATCGCTGAGGTTGAAGGTTTCCCACTTGGCTTTCTTCAGCTGAGCCGTGGCGGGCGTGCCCTTATTGCACGTGTTGTATTGGGTGTTCTTGGGTAGACGCATCTTCACCGTACCATTCTTATCCACAGCCTCTTGCCAGGCGTCGATCTGCGCGGTCATCTTGGCGATGTGCTTTTCCATACCCTGGGAAAATTTGCGGGCGCGTTTACCCGAGCCCATGGTGGCACGGTCACGCACAGGGCGCGTCACGAGGATATTCTCGACGTTGATCTTGGATGTGGCGCTGGCCACGTTGAGGCCGCTGTTGTTGAAGGTTTCGATGTTGCCATTGTTGTGGTTTTTGTCTTGGCTAACAAAGTTGGGCTCGCCCTGGACGATGCCACGCGTCTCTTGGATGGTGCGCTGACCGTCGGCTCCGCGGGTCTTGCCATTCATCTTGAAGCGGGTGTTGGGCAGCATCTGGTTGACCACATCGATATCCTTTTCGACGAAAGCAACCTGGACACTGGTGGAATTCACGTTGGGCTTGATGGTCAAAGGCGTGCGCTCTGCGCCGCCGCCTTCATAGGCGACCTGACGCCAATTGAGGCCCTTTTCCGAGATGCCTTTGATCATCTCGCAGCTCAGCGCCCTGTCCATCTTCAACTTGGGCGACTTGATCTGTGCGTGCAAGGTGAACTCGGAGCCAGGCTGCACACTATCTTGGAAGAGCACCTTCAGAGGATCACGACCACGGCCTATCCAGCGCACCACGCGGTTGTTGCGTCGCACGGGCGTGGGCGTGCGCACGAAACGCTTCCCGTCAAAAACCGTGATGGCATAGGCGGGGGCAGCGAGGGGCAACTTATCGTGCCCCGTGCGGTACTTCTTGAGGCAACCTTTGCCGGGAATGGGGCGACCGGGGCGGGCTTTGCCGCCCTTGTCAGCATCAGCGACCGCTGAGGTGGCAAATATCGACAAACCGGCGATGACGGCGATGGTGAGGTGATTTAGACGCATGGCTCTGTCTCCTTTAGATGCTTGACGTCCAATCGCCGAAGCACCTCCTCTCAATACACAAGTCGTGCCAAGGGAATAGTTGCCGTTAAACCACTAACATCTTTGCATTCACCCGATATCCCATCGGGGATCCACACTCATCGAATAGTGACGAGATCAACGGCTACTCTTTCCACCCCGTGCAAGCGGGCTATACTGCCCTCCTATGTTTCAACATTTCGAGATGGGCCCCATCCGGCCGCCAAGCGAGGCGGGCAGCCTGCTGATTCGCGTCACGCGCAACTGTCCCTGGAACCGCTGCACCTTCTGCCCCGTCTATAAAGGTGAAGACTTCAGCCTGCGCGACACCGACGACATCATCGCCGACATCGACACCATGGCCGGGATCGCCGAGGACCTGCGACAGCTCTCACGTGATCAGGGCAGCGGCGGGCAGATGACCCCTGCTGTGGTGCGTCAGCTGCTCTTTCGCGAAGGCCAAGGGCTTCAGGTGGCGACCTTCTTGGCCCACGGCGGCCAGGGCGCCTTTTTGCAGGACGCCGACAGCCTCGTGGTCAAGCCCCCTCAACTTGAGCGCATCTTGCGCCACCTCAAGCTGCGCTTTCCAAGCCTGGAGCGCATCACCACTTATGCGCGCTCGCGCACCTTGTTAAGCCGGAGCGTCGAGCAGCTCGAGAGCCTACGCGAGGCGGGGCTCACCCGCGTTCACGTGGGCCTTGAGTCGGGCAATGATGACGTGCTCACCTTCATGAAGAAGGGTGTCACAGGCGCACAACAGGTCGAGGGGTGCACACGCGTGATGCAGGCCAAGCTCGAGCTATCTTGCTATGTGATGCCGGGCCTTGGCGGACAGCGCTGGACTCAGGCCCACGCCAAAGACACAGCTCGGGTGCTCTCGGCCATCGCGCCGGATTTCATCCGCCTGCGCACGCTGGCGATCCTGCCCGGCTCGCCCCTCGATGCGGCGCAGCAGAGCGGCGAGTTCGAAGCGCTCTCTGACCTCGAGATCGTCGAGGAGATCCGTCGCTTCATCGAAGCCCTGGAAGAAATACCCACCTATTTGGCGAGTGATCATGTGCTCAACCTGCTCGGCGACCTCGAGGGACAGTTGCCGAAAGAGAAGCAGGCGCTCTTGGGCATGGTTGACACCTTCTTGGGCCTCGACGATGAGACGCGAGAGCTCTTCATCATCGGCCGGCGCGTGGGCCTGGTGCATCGACCCATCGATCTTTTCGACGAGGGGATCCGTGAGCGGCTGGTGCACGCCCGCGAGCAGGCGCGAAAGATGCCTGGGGGCGTGAAGGGTGCCCTGGGCGTGCGCTATGATCTGCTTTGATGGGGCGGTAGGATGAACTGATGGTCCAAGCGCTCAAACCTGGAAACCTCTTCTGGTTGTTGCCCTTGCTGCTCGGCGGGTGTGTACGTGGAGGGTTTCATGCCGCGTCCACGAACGAGGACAGCTTCATTTCAAACTCAGACACTGGGAGCCCAGACACTGGGAGCCCAGACACTGGGAGCGTCGACGCCAGCCCACCGCACACCTGGGCCTTCAAGGATGTGCAAGCCGTAGACGTGCTGAACTCCGGTCTTGGCGACGATGATCCAGCGCTACCAGGCAGCATGCTCGAGATCCTCTTCGACTCCAACCGTACGGGCAAGGGGCTCTGGCGGGCAACGCGCACGAGCATCACCGAGCCATGGAGCGCACCACAGCCCATCGCCCTGTTCAGCGAAGGCAGTGCTCCTTCGTTTGCTCAAGATGGGCTAACGCTCCATCTCGTCGTTGGGGGTGACTTTTATCGCACCACCCGGTCAGAGGTTGGGGGAGTATGGGCAGCGCCGGTGGCCTTGGTGGAGCTCAACACAGCAGACCGAGAGTCAGCATTGGCACTCACTTCGGACGGTCTCTACATGGTGCTCTCCCGGCAAACCTCCACCGACACGCTGCTAGCCAGCTCACGCTCCACTTTGGGCGAGCCCTGGTCTGTGCCCCAGGAGATCACGGAGCTTCTGGAAGAGTCCGGCGGCAACAGCTCCCCTTGGCTCAATCCCACCGGTACGATGCTGCTCTTTGCGAGCAACCGCGCTGGAGGCGCCGGCCTCCAAGACATCTGGGTCGCTACGAGAGCCAGCCGCGCCATTCCATTCGATGCCCCACAGCCGATGACAAGCATCAACAGCGCGCAATCCGAGGAGGACCCGTGGCTCTCCCCCGATGGAATGGTGCTCTTCTTCGCGCGCGATGTTGGCGGCATCAAGAGCCTCTACACGGCCCATCGCTGACGCCGCTATCAGCCCTGAAGATGCTTGTTAGGGATGCTCAGTAGGCGCGAGCGCACGACCAATATAGGCAAAAAGCTCGGCGTCGAGTCCATGTTGCGCGAGGGCCTCAGGCTCATTGTGCAATGCCTTCATCATGCCTGCGTGGAGCCCCTCGTCATCTGCTGGCATAAAAGCCTCCGCCGCCTGATGCCAACGCGCCACGAGGGCCTGCACGGCAGCAGCGCTGGGATCTGTGCCCGCCGCTAGCTCACTGCGCAGCCCCTGCAATGACACGTTCCACTCAGCCTCTGCGTCTGCGCCAGCAGCTGCATGCTGATCGTTGACGCGCTTCAGTTGTTCATCCGTCAAATACTTTTCATACATGCTCATGACCTCCATGGTTTTCAACAAGACTTCAACAGCGTCTGCGTCGTCGCTTTGCCCCTGCTCCAGGAGCTGTGCGAGGCGCCGAGCAATCTCACCGATCTTCAGTGGCTTCATGGGGCTCTTTAACACCATAGAGATCATGGTAGCCCCTCACGTGGCGTGAGGTTCAAGAGCCTTTCTCGATGTTCTTGGTCTATAATGTCCCAATAGACTGTTAGCATGACGCAAGCTGATCACGAGAGGCAGATGCTTCCACGCAAAAGAGAGCTCAGCGTTCGCCACAGACCTTACAGACTGCTCCTTCTCCTAGCCCTGATGAGCGGCTGTGTCCGCTTGGGATTCGATGACTTGGGTAGCTATGCAGCTCGCCTCGATGGGAGCGTCGACACGCCGACACCCCTGGGTGATTCTTCCCGTGACACACATGAACCAGCTACCGATGCTCGCGTGCAGCCAGATGGAAGCATGGACGCTCGCGTTGACGCGCCACTGGCCGACACCCTGCAGCCAGATAGAAACATGGATCAAGCCATTGACGCGCCACTGGCCGACACCCTGCGGCCTGATGGAACCATGGATCAAGCCATTGACGCGCCACTGGCCGACACCCTGCCGCCAGATGGAACCATGGACGCTCGCGTTGACGCCCCTGCTATTCCAACCCAGAGTTGGGCTCAGAGTTTTGGCCATTCCTTGGCTGATGACAGCTTTGGTGTGGCTGTCGATGGCAACGGCAACATCACCATGACCGGTGGCTTCCAGGGCATTGTGGACTTTGGTGGCGGTGCCTTGACAAGCATGGGTAGTCCTGACGTTTTCGTGGCCAGCTACGACCCCACGGGCGTGCATCGCTGGTCTAAACGCTTTGGTGATGCGGCAGCTCAATTCGGCAAGAGTGTGGCAGTAGACGTCAGCGGCAATGTGATGGTCACCGGCAGCTTCGAGGGCACGGTGGACTTTGGCGGTGGCGTCCTGACGAGCGCAGGTCAGAGCGACATCTTCGTGGTGAGTTTCGCACCAAACGGCTCACACCGCTGGTCCAAAGGCCTTGGCGGCACTTGGACTGACCAGAGCATAGCTATCGCTGGGGACGCTTCGGGGAACGTGGTCATCGCCGGGTCCTTCTGGACTGATGTGGACTTCGGCGGCGGGCCGCTCACGAGTGCAGGTGGAAGCGACATCTTCATAGCGAGCTACCATCCAGACGGCTCCCACCGCTGGTCAAAACGTTTTGGTGCCACCTATGCTGACTCTTCCTATGACGTGGCGACGGATGGCGATGGCAATGTCATTATACTGGGTGGTTTCGGCAGGACCGTCGACTTCGGAGGCGGCCCGCTGACGAGCGCGGGAAACAACGACATCGTCGTGGCGAGCTATGACTCAAACGGTGCCCACCGCTGGTCGAGACATTTTGGTGGCACATCATATGACTATGGGCGAGGTGTCGCGACGGATAGCAGCGGCAACGTGACCATCACAGGTTTCTTCCCAGGCACCGTCGATTTTGGCGGCGGACCCCTCACAAGTACCGGTACCAATAACATCTTCCTGGCGAGCTACGACTCGAGTGGTGTGCATCGTTGGTCCAAGAGCTTCGGGGGCGCTGTCTCTCAGAGTGGCCAGGACGTCAGCATCGATGTCAGCGGAAACGTTGTGTTCATCGGCCATTTCAGGGATGTCATTGACATGGGGGGTGGCCCGCTGACAAGCACAGGAAACGAAGACATCGTCGTGGCCTCCTACGACTCCGCTGGCATCCACCGCTGGTCCAGACGCCTCGGTGGTTCCTTGAATGATCAGGGCAGGGGTGTCGCAGTGGACCGTGGCGACAACGTCATCATCACCGGCATCTTTCGGGACATCGTGGACTTCGATGAGACGCTCACCAGCGCAGGCGAGACGGATATCTTCCTCTTGCGCAACCAGCAGCCCTGAGACGCGACCAGCGCACGACCAGCGCATCAGGTCCTAGTTGATCACAGCCCCACAAGGGAACACCGCCTCCACCTGATGGTCCCCACCGGCCAGGAGCGTCTCGCAGGGCTCCCCCAGCACTTCAAGGGTCTTGCTGTCCACGAGCGTCCATTCTTCCCCAAAGAGCAAAGACTGGCCATTGAGGCTCACCCGCCCCTGGCCAGCCAAGAGGGGATCGATCTCACCTTCGAGGGTGAAGCGACAATCGATCAACCCCGCCAAGATCGAGTCAAAGGCGGCTACGAGCTGGGAAGAATCGAGGGCTTTGAAAGGTACGGCCTGGGAGCCTCCTCCCGCTTTGGCGAGGTCGGCGAGGTGGGCATCCCCCACATCGTCACCCACGCTGATCACATAGACTGTGATGCCAGCCTCACGAGCACGCTGCACAGCGTCCACCGAGAGTTGGCGGGCGGCTTCCCGCTCGGCCTCCGAGTCAGGGCTCGAATTTTCGCAGGTGTCCGGCTCTCCGTCAGTGGCCAAGACAATGGCCTTTGCGCCTGCCCATGTCTCACGCTTCAGCTCCTCAGTGACGGCGTCTACGGAGTCACCTGTGGGTGTGTCGCCCCGCCATCGCGCGGGACCATAGATATCATCGATGCTCTGGTAGTTGTTCAGCGCTGGAGGGACCTTGGTGAGCCGCGGGCAAACGCCACCCGTCGACCCACCATCGCTGGTGTAGAGGGTCAGCCCAAAGCGCACCTGGCTCTCAAGACGTTTCACAACCCCCACCTGCGAATCCATCAAGGTCTCGTAGACGGCAAACCAGCGCAACTGGTCGCCAAAAGGCTCCTTCATGCTCGAGGACTGATCCACCAGGAGCGTGACCGTTGGCTCGAGCTTTGAGAGATCGACCTTCACCTCAGCGCAAATCTCCCCGTCACGAATGAGCCCGTCCCATAGGCCGACACCACCCTCGTAGAGGGGAACTCCAGCTTCGGTACGAGGAATGGAGCCATCGCCAAAGGGTGCCACCACCAGCCGCCTAAGTTGCTTCATCATCTACAGCTCTCCCTCTGGAGCCGATGAGATACGAAATGAGAGCGCCACTGTCCCATGGCCATTGGCACCCAGCTCGATATTCCAACGACAGAAGCCCTCTTCATCGACCTGAGGAGTCTCAGGCTCACATTCGTCATCATTGATCTCGACGCGCACGTGTTCGACCTCTGACACTGGCACACGTTCGATGAGCTCAAAGGCCTTCGCCTCACCAGAGATGTTGCTCAGGTGATGCTGTACCCAGACGTCGTTGTGACTCCAGCCATCGATCCCGTCCACCTCAGACTCGTTCTTCTGGCTGCGAACAACTCGCAGATCAGCGTCGTGCCCAAACGAGAGAGCGAAGCGCTCACCAGGTGCCACGTAGAACACTCGCGTCCAGCCCACAAAACCACTCTCTCGAATCAGCTCTACGGGGCCAGCGAGGAGTGGCTGGCCACTCTCGTTGGTCTGGACAACCTTGCGAAAGACCTTGGGAACCAGCTCTGGCATGCAAACGAGGCGCTCCTCACTCTGCACCTCGAAGGAAAAGAGCGGAATAATGTTGAGCTGGCCGTCAGAGACTACCGACACAGGCGCGGCGGCTTCGAGGTTCTGTAATTCACCGCCGTCGTCAACCCCTGGCAGCTCCACTGCGCCCTGGTCCGAGGCCCCCCCATGGCCCAACCCTGCCTGCTCTACGCCGACCTGTCTCTGTTCGAAGACGATGCGCTCGGGCTTTCGTTGCGCCGAGAGCAGATCGTCCTCGAGGAGCGGGGGCTCGGTGCCCAGCGATGAACACGCGGTAGAGAAGGAGAGCTTCGCGTCCTGCCAATCTTCTCCGGTGTTCTGCCAGACAGCGGCGCGACAGGAGAAGCGCAACGTTCCATTCATCTCTAACCATGCGCTGTGCAGGGGGCGCCAGAGGGCGTTGGGCACGATATACTCGACGCTCACCTCCAACTCACGAGCCTCTTCGCTCTCGATGTCGAGCTCTATCCAGGCGACAAAGTCGAGATCGCGGTGGTTGAGAGCCTGCCGCTCGCCGGCAACCCGACTCACCTCTTCAGCCAGGTCGCTCTCGTCGAAATAGTGCGCCAAGGCGCGGTCCACCAACTCTCGCGCACGCTTGCTCGTGGAGTCAAAGGCTTCACGCCAGAGCTCCTCGTTGTTGAGGCCAAAAGCCGCATCCTGTGGCATCTCAACCACGGAGCGCGCCAACATCCGCATGACGAGGGCGTGACGCTGCGTGGCTCGACTTCGCTCCTCACCCACCTGGTTGAAGCGGTCTTCCAGCGCCTCGAGCTTTGCTTCGAGGGCGCAAGCCTCCTTGGGCTGATGCGCACCGCGGAGGCGCATCGCTCGGCGCACGCGAAGCTCGGTGATCTTTCCTTCTTTGGAATCACCCCGTAACGAGACCTCTTGCAACACGGGCGCGACCCCCTCCAACATGAGCTGTGAGCGGCCCGCCTCCACTGAGACTTTCCCCCGGCGCCGCACCAACGCGCGGTCCTCGAGGACGACGACCTCACGCACAGGGAGGTGCACGACCTCGCGGCCCCGTGAAGGGGGCGGATAGAAGTGCTCGCCACTCTTTTGCTCTTTGGCGTGTCCCATCTAAACCTCCCTGCGATTGCCACCAACAAGCTCATTGTTGGCGTAGATCTTCACCACATAGGTGGCGTGTAACTTCTTCTCTTCGTGAGCCCCCAACTCGAGCAGCCAACGGCGCCCACCAGAAACCTCTTCCCCCTGGTCTCGCTGGTCGTAGGGCTCCCATGGAGGATCAACCCGCCTCTCCTCCACCACCACTTCGGCGCCCACGTCTGGCTGCGGAATGCACTCTCTCACCTCACAACAGACCTCGCGCCCGAGGTGATTGATGAGCTCGATGTCGATGGTGTGCTCGAGCTCGGTCATGGCCACGACCTTTTCACCGGAGCGCAGCTCGTTATAGTGTGTGTTGCGCGCCACCTTCAACGCTTGCTCCACACCGAGCCCCAACTCGAAGTGACCTTTGGGCCCCACGAGAGGCAGCTCTGCTGAGAGCACGTACTGTCCCCCAACATAGACCTCGACGGGCCCTGGAAGGAGCGGCGAGTCGAGAGGGTTTTCCAAGCGCGCTGAACGGTAAACGGCCCGCTCCTCGCGGGGCACAGTCACGTAGCGCATCTCACTCACTGCCGCGCGTGAATACAGGCCAACAGTGTGTAAGAGCCCATCGCCGTCGATGTCCACCAACGCGTCAGCCGTGTAGCGATAGTCAAAGGCCCCTCGATCATTTTCCGTGGGAAAGAGCGAGGGGGAGGCGACGCTCTCAGCACGTTGGCGTGCGTCGCTAATGATGTTCATCACATCCAGCTCCACCTCCACGTTATCGCTTTGGAGAGTCTCCATATAATTCGCGCGAGCATCACAGGGCATGAGTCGACTGCGTGCGCTGCGCACTTCGGGGCTCCCAAGCTGCAACTGAGAAAAGAGGAGCGTCAGAGATATTGGGTGTGGGGTCTCTGAGATGAGCACTTGAACGGGGCGTGTCACCTCGGCGCTTGGTCGACGTCGACGGGGCGTGAAATCCTGCGCGGGAGGCGCTGGGGCACCCAGCGCGCTGGCCATGGGCATGGGCCCACCAGTCGGCGACTGCTCATCACTGGCCAGTCCCTCCGATCTCGTAGCAGGTGAGAAGCTCGCCACTCCAGCGGCGAGATTCACCGCTGAAGGCATCAACATCTGAGCTGTGCGCTCCCCCACCGGAGTGCTGGAATCTCCACAAAAACCAATCTCGTCCTCGAGCTCGTCGAAGAGCTCTGGCGCCACAGGCGTCAACACCGGCTCACGCCATCCGGGCGCTGGCGGCAAGAGCTGCCGCGCTGCGCTGCGCCCTGCGTCATGGTCAGCAAAGAGGCTCCCCGCGCCATGGGGTGGAGGCTTGAAGCCACGACGTGGTCGCGGAAGTTGTTGCGCACGTCCAATACGAATCGCCGCCAGCTCAGGCATCTCACTCCAGGTCAAGACCTCCGCTGTAGAGAGCGATAAATGCACGCCATGCCAATCCTCGCCAGTCTCCTGCGCCACCACGGCGCGAAGAGCAAGATCAGCCTCTGCCCCGTCTCGACCCACGTCGAGTTGATAGGCGGGCGCCCAGCGGGCGCCCGGTACCTGATATTCAACCAGGAGCGTGGCACGCCGCGCAGGCTCACCCCGCTGCTCAAGCTGGGCGATCACGGTCTTGAAGAGCTGATGGGGTTTTGCCTCACGGGCGGAAGATGAGCGCTGCACACGGTCACGAAGCTCTGCCGCGTCACGCTCAAGCTGACGCAACCGTCGCCGAAGCTCGCGGGCCTGCTCCAGCCGCTGCGAGATGGCCTTATCAGAGAAGCGCTCAAGGGCTACCCTCGCGCCAATGGGGGAAGCATAGGGCGGGGTCCCCTCCTCTGCTGAGGGACGCATGGGAACATCCATCGACTGAAGCAGCTGCTGCTCCAATTCGAGCTGTCGCAGTTGCGCTGTGGCCAGCATCTGCTCCCGTTCGAGGGCTTTGAGGCGCTGGCAGTCGCCCTCTTCAGGTGCGCTATCCTCAGCGTGGGCCCGCATGCCGACCCTTACACTGGAGGTGGCGACGATGGCTTCAGCGGGTTCAACCTCCACCACCCTCACAGACGCCGTGGGGTCGAGAAGCGAGAGAGGAAGGGCACCAATTTCAACCTGCTCAGGCAGGCCCTGATCGCCCTCTAACTCCAGACGGCGCGTGATGGTGGCGCCCGTCCTGTACACTGTGACCTGATCGATACGTGAATGGACGATCGCCATAGAGAAACCTCCTCGTCACTGCAAGCCTTCCAACTCTGTCTCCAGACGACCCACGAGCTCATCGAGTTGTTTCACGACGGCCTGCACCGTCGCTGCCTGCTCGAGATCAACCCCTGCGCGTCGCAACAGCTCCATAGGATGATCGCTCGAGCCCGCCCGCAGCAGGTCGAGGTAACGCTCCAGCGCCTTCTCACGAGGGACACCCTCGCTCTCACGAAGCTCGGCGAGGATGTGGGCTGATGAGGCGAAGCAGGTGGCGTATTGGTAGACGTAGTAGGGGGTGCGGAAGAAGTGCGGAATGCGCGCCCAGGTGATCCCATAGAGTGGATCATGCTTCACCGCGTCACCGTAATAGCCCTCGAGGAGACCACGGTAGAGATCATTGAGGACCGCCGCTGTCAGGGGTTGGCCTGCCTCCACCACTCGGTGAGCCTGCAGTTCCCAATCAGCGAAGAGCACCTGGGTATAAAAGGTGCCACAGATTGAATCGATGGCATGTTGGAGCAAGAGCACGCGCTCTGCGGGATCATCGCTGCGCTCAAGCAGGTAGTCGAGGAGCAGCGCCTCGTTGAGGGTCGAAGCCACCTCAGCGATGAAGATCGTATAGCTCGAGTCGACGAAGGGCTGCGACTCGTGCGCCAAGAGGGTGTGCATGGAGTGCCCAAGCTCGTGGGCGAGGGTGAAGACATCGTCGAGGGTGTCATTGTAGTTGAGGAGCACATAAGGGTGCACCCCATAGACTGGCGCTGAATAGGCGCCCGCGCGCTTGCCTTCGTTTTCATAAACGTCGACCCAGCGCTCGTCAAAGGCGCGTTGGATTTGCCTCTGGTAGCGCGCTCCGAGGGGCGCAACGGAGTCAACAACCCAAGGCACGATGTCGTCATAGTAGTAGCGACGATCCATCTTCAGCAGGGGAATGGACCCATCATATAGATGGTACTCCTCCAACCCGAGAATACGTTTTCGGAGACGGTGGTAGCGGCGGAGCGGCTCAGCGCCCTCCTTGGCACTCTCCAAGAGCGTCTCCAAGACCGCCTTGGGGATGTTGTCACTATGAAGCGCTGAGTCTAGGGTCGTCTCGTAGTTGCGAGCGCGAGCCAGGAACCAATCGCGCTGACAGACACCATTGTAGAGCGCCGCGTGCGTGTTCACGTGGCGCTGGTAGCAACCATAGAGCGCCTCGAAAGCGGCCCGTCGATCGACCTGCTCACGCCGTGTCGCCAAGAGCGCACGATACTGCCCATAACTGACCGTGACCTCCTCCCCATCGGAGAGGGTGATCGTGGGATGCTCCATATCAGCTGTGGTGAGCGCCGAGTAGACATCTGGTGATGTCGCCGTGAGGCGCGAGCTCAGAGAGAGGAGCTTCTCACCTGCCCCATCCAGGACATGCTCTTGTTGTCGGTAAACCTCCTCGAGATTGAAGCGGTAGACAGCGAGGCGCCCATCGATCCCCATCCACGAGCGGAGCGTCTCGAGAGGCACTTTCAAGAGCGCTGGCGCGAACCACGCTTGAGCCTGCCGTGCTTTGGCGAAGAGGATCTGAACCAATTGCCGCTTGGCGTCGATGTCATTATTGCGTTGATCTTGATCGTGAGTGAGAGAGGCATAGAACCAGATGCGATAAGCTAGCTGATCGACCTCATCCCTCAACGTCAGCAACTGATGGAGTTGGCGACCATCGCCTATGGGCTTCTCGGCGGCCGCGAAGCGATTCACCCATCCTGCGAGCTTGCTATAATCTTGTTGCCAGGCGGAAAAATCTTCGTAGATGTCTCCAACGTTCCAATGAAAACGAGTCTCGATCTCGCTCCGCACTCGCGAGCGGGGTTTGGCGCGCGTCGCTTCAGCCATGAAATCCTCGGGCTTTGGGGGAGCCATGACCCTACCGCGCGGCTGCGCCGATGTCGACGCAGGATTGACTAGTCCGCCGCCTACCTGAGGGGAAGGCGCAACCTCATGGCGATGCCACGACGCCCAGGGGTCACACGCAACGTACCCCCCAGCTTCTGGGCCTGATACCGGATCTTGGCAAGACAGATGGTCCGCTCTCGCACCTCTGTTGGGCTCTCATCGGTGCTGTTATCAGAGATGAGCAGAGAGAGTTCTTCTTCGGTGTTGACCAACGAGACGCGCACACGTTCGGCCGAGGATTTGGTGGTACATGTGAGGGCCTCACGCAGGATGCTGTGGATCCCCGTGGCCACCTTTGATGAAAGGTGCTCACAAGCCAGATCGATGCGAACATGAGCCTCCACCGAGGCCCCACAGAGCGTCGAGATCGTCGCCTGCAGCACCTCTCCAAGGCCCCCCGGGTTGATGGTCTGGCCCTCGATGATCTCTTTGGCCAGCTCTCCCAACTCCTTGGCCAGCATGCCCCCAGTCGCCCTGCTGGAGAGCTGCGTCAATCGCGCTCCAAGCTCACGCCGCTCACTGTCCCGCTCATCGCTGAGACATTGTACCAAGTCTCGGAGTTGCTCGAGTTCACCTTCTTGATAGAGGCGATTGCGACGCTCTTGGCTCACCTCGCGGATCACCACCACCGCCTGGTCCTCCCCTGAGCGAAAGGCGCGGATCTCCAGCCATAGAGGCCAAGCTGACGCTTTGAGTTGAACCTCGAAACACTGAGCCTTGTCGCGCTCCAGCACCAGCTGCACCTGGCGCAAACAGCGCTCGATGAGCTCCTCATCAAGAGTCGACGTCCTATGAGCCAACTCGGAGATGTGCAGCCCTACCAGCTCACGTCCGTCTGCTACATGTAGGAGGTTCATCGATGAGGGTTTGTAGCTGAGGATGATCCCACCACCAGTAATGCGAAAGATCGCATCTGGGATATGCGTGAAGATCTGCCAAACATCCTCATGGGGGGCGGGAACGAGAGAGAGTAAGGAGGTCCGAGACGAATCGGTGCCGCTGATCTTTTCCATGGTGTTCAGGTAATACGTTGCTCTTTTGGAGAACGTATTGCCATGACCAGCAACTTCTTCCGTTCAACACCTCAGGCAGCAATCTCATCGCAGCGAGCTAACTGCCTCAAACGCCTGCCTATTTCTTCATCCTCTAGACGTTGACAGCCCACAAGGGGCTGCTGATTCCAGGGTTGGGGCACTACCCACACCTCGGCGGTGCTCTCTTCTGCGATCTCTAAGGCGTGATGGGGAGCATCTTCGAGAAAAATTACACGTTCATAGTGCTCACAAGCACTTCGCGTCAGTGTTGCTTTGTCTGCGGCCATGAGCAGGGTTTTCATCCCACCGGCAAGTGGACGATGAAGCTCCAAACCATGATTTGCAAGCCATGCCTCTGTAACATTGTGTAATAGTTCGACACGCCGTGTCTGAAACTGCAACGCCAGCCCCGCCCGCTGCCAGCAACAGAGCGCCGCCCAGATCTCGCAGCGTGGCTCGAGATCACGAAAGAACGCAGGATTCTCCCAGCAAGCGAGCCTGAGCTCCTCAGAGATCTCATCAGGGGATCGAACGATCCCGGCCAGTCGGAGGTGCTCTGCTACTGCAAACTCCATATTGTAGCGACGAATGGAGCTAGGGGGCACGGAGATCTGGTAGCGGTCCCACACCCAGCGCAGGGCACGTCCAGCAGTTTGACAGAGTACGCTGTCGATATCGGAGATCAGCAGCACGTTATCCACCTCTCAAGGGTACCGGGTTCATGGACACGCTGCCACAGCAAAACTAGCACCCAAGAATCTGCAATCGAGGAGTTCTGGCCGGTTCATCATTTCCGCCAAGCAGGCTAACGCTCGGGGGCGAGGGGGGCGCTCACACAGACCCTCTCCAGCGTATCGCAATGCTCGAGCTTCACCCACTCACGCCACGGCTCGCCGCTGGTGGAGACCTCTGGGTGGGCATCAAAGAAGGCCGCCACCGCCTCCGAACAAATCGCAGCGACTCGGTAGTCATCTGCCTCTAGTGGCTGAATACTGCCATCGGCGTCAAAGCGATAGAGCATCGGATAATTCTCTGCTCCGACCACCTCCCAGCCGTATTTGAACACCTCACGGCGCTGCCGAATATCCAGCTCCGACCCTGCCTCATAAACCACGGAGAGCATCTCTACGGGCGCACCCACCAACGCGCCATCTTCTGCGCTCAGCTCGGCGTGACGAAAATAGCGGAGATACTCATCCAGCTCATGAAAGATCAACAAGCCACGTTCGTCACCGCGGTTGCCGATGACCGAAACACAGAGCTGGCCTTCACCCCACGGCTCAAGATCAACGCCAAGGACATGGGCCGCATGGATGGAAGACCAAGGAGACGCTCGTTGAAGACGCGCCGTAGCGTGGAAAAAACGCTCCACCACCCCCTGCTCGACGCCCTCCTCAAGATAGCTCAAGGCGCTATGCTGCACCATGAACTGCTCCAACGAAGCCATCAGCGTCGTGATCCCCTCCAGCTCTCCATGCCTCACCTCGATCCCTGCTGGCCCAAACTCGCGCTGCAGCTCCTCGGCCACCTCAGCATCCTCGACGCGCAAGACACGAGGACGCCGTGGCTCACCAGAGAGCGGTGAGAACATGGCTTGCACCAACGCGTGGAAGAGGCCGCGTGGGGGGGCTGTGGAGCCGAATATCTCCTGGCCCACGATGCTGCCACCCTGCTGCTCGTACCACATGGCCAGCATGGGACGATGGGGCCTCGGCTCGAGAACCTGAAAAGGAGCCCGCCGGAGCGCACCTTGCCATTCCTCCTCCGTTGGCGGGAGCGCCCGCAGCTCATCCACCGTGACCTCATCCAGCTCCACAACCAGCTCACCGGCGAGCTGATCCACCAGCTCCTCGGCCAGCTCCTCGACCAACTCGTCGCCATGCACGTCGAGACCATCCACCAGCGTCGCGTCGAGCCATGAGTCCACCGCTTGGGCCGCCCGGGAGACAGAGCTCACCCCTACCTCATAGCGTTGAGCCAGCTCCTTCTGCGTGATCTGCGGCGAATCCAAGAGCTGAGCTGTGATGTATTCAATGGCCGCTGCATGCACCGCGGGTTTGCGAATCCGAGGCTGACCGCTGTGAGCGAAGGCCACCCACAAGGCGCAGGCATAGCGCTTCAGCGCGGGGTGAAGCGCATCGATCCCCTCTTCCAGGAGCGCCAGGACCTCACTCTCTGCAGGGGAGAGGCGTGCCGCCACGTCAGGCTCGAAGCGCGCGAGGACTTCATCCAAAAGACGCAGCTCGTCAGGGGCGGAAAATTGAGCGCTAGTCTCTTCCTTTGGAGCGAGCAGTACACCTGTGCTCTCAGCCAACCAAGGGACCGCGCCTGGCGAAGCCTGCCATAGCTCCCGACGCTCCCACGCGTAATCATAAGCCTCACATTCTTCTGACGACGATGGCGCCACGCTCGCCACCGCTGGCGGGGCGATCAAAAGCGAAACGATCAGCGAGTTCTTCTCAAGGGCGGCTTCGAGATGCGCCTGCGCGGTGGCACCGTCCCCTTCCTGTCTGAAGGCAAAGAGAGCACGATCGTAGGCCCAGCGCCCGCTTCTATCGTTCTGAAAGCGCAGCTGCAGCGCGGCAAGCTCAGCGCGCGTATGCCCGTCGCCTCCCATGAAGTCCAACTCGAGGAGCACGCTCACCAGCCGATAACGGGCCGCGAGCGGGTCAGATGGGTCCTGACGCAGAACCTCGCGGTAGTGGGTAGCCGCCTCGCGCAAGAGCCCAAGCTCCTCCAACGCGTGGCCCAATCGATGCCGTGCATGCATGCGCTCTGCTTCAATCGAGCCCAGACCAGCATCCAGCTCTGATGGCACCTGCGCGTCAAGCGCCCGCTGCGCTGAGTCAAGGGCTCGACGATAGAAGTCGGCCCTCATCACCCCATCGTGAGCCTCGTCTCCCAAAAGCAGGAGAGCTTCTCTGCTCTCGGGGTCGCAACGCAGAGCCTGCTCG
The DNA here is from genome assembly GCA_019314525.1 of Deltaproteobacteria bacterium. GTDB lineage: Bacteria > Myxococcota_A > Polyangia > JAFCZD01. The sequence continues at coordinate 10,508 of JAFCZD010000041.1, read as the reverse complement.
GCCAGAGAGACACGCCGTTGGCCGTCATCATGTTCACGCGCCTGGTGGAGGAGAGCACGAGCGCGCTCTGCGCTGGAGCGCCTGCCCGTTCGCCCACCCTTCTTCTTACCTTTATCGCTCAAGCTGCTCCTCCTCAAACGAGGGGGCATGAGATTGTCCCGTCATTCCCGCGAAGGCGGGAATCTCACCTCGCGCCAAGGGCTGCCGTGTAGCCCGCGGTGTCATAGAGCGTGATGGGGCTCCCTCCACCCACAGGGATGTAGTGGAGCTTCCGTTTTGATTCAGAGGGTCCATCGGTGTAGGCGATGCCACTGCCATCGGGGAGCCATTGGTAACTGCCAAGATTATTCCCTCGCACCAACTCTACCGTGCTGCCCCCAAGGGCGGGGACCACCTTCAAGGTGTCACCATTTTCGACGAAAGCAAGCCACTCTCCGTCAGGTGAGGGCATGATGCCACCAATCTCTGTGGCGATGGTATTGTTCGTGAGGTTGAGAGGCTCATCGGTCTTGCTGCCATCAAACGCAAAGACATCCCTAAGCACGGTCTCGGCTGGCCGAGTGGTACCCACAAAGAAGACACGGTCATCTCCCGCTCGGGCGCGAAAGTTATCACGGACGCTCTCCCCGTCGGTACGGACGCTTATGCTCCCTGAGGTGACCTCATGAGCGCTGAAGGTGACAAGGTCGATGCCCCAGATACGGCCCAAGCTCCCGTCGGGCACCACCACCCAAAGTATCTTCTTGTCTACGGAGAGCCAGCCTCCTTCAGGCTTGAACTCTCCCGCCCCGAAGGGCGCCGTCGTCTGGGTCGCGGTCTGCGTCACGTTGCTCAAGATCTGCGTGGGCGCCACGAAGCGGTAGGCGTCTGTGGAACTCGACCCTGTGCCTGCGAAGAAGAGCAGGTTCGTGTCGTCGACGAAAAAGAGGTTGTTGAACTCGCGCACGGTGATGAGAAAGTTGCTGAGGGTGCTCACCTCATGCACAGCGGATCCGTCGCTCTTGGCGACAAAGAGGCGACTGCTGCTCGTCGCCGGCAGATAGTCGCGGTAGGCGACATAACTCCCCTTCGTGGAGACAGCGAGCAGGGGAGCGCGACCATCCATGAAGTCTGACTCTCGGTCGCTATAGTCCAGGACCTCATTGGAGATCAGCGTGGGCGCGCCCCCAGGGCGGATGACGTAGACGCCGGTCTGCTGGGCGCTCGAGCCCGCGGTGAAGGCAAGGGTGGTTCCATCGTCGCTCAGGGCCATGCCAAAACGCCCTACAACCTTGATGTCAGCGCCGCTCAACTTGGGGATCGCGATCTCTGTGGCTTTGGCTGAGCCATCGAGGGGAGCGGAGAAGAGGCCATAGATATCGGGTGAGCTGGTCTTGAGCGCGACGAAGTAGATGCGGTCTGTGGTGGTGAGCAAGCTCGTATACTCCACACGATTGACTCCCGCCGCCGGAGCCACATTGAAGCTCGAGGCTCCACCTGGGAAGGTCGTCCCGTCGAGCTTGTAGAGCATCAGCTGTCCATCGAACTTCACGGCCGCCAGGACTCGCCGGGGCGAGTTCAGCGCCACGGTATAAAACTCCGAGGGGCTCGCACCAAAGGCCGTCGCATCAGCGTCGCGATCGATGATCTCGAAGCTCGCACCGTCGATCAACGCCAGCCCGCTGCCTGCGCCATCGTTGAAGCGCACCACGCTCCGACCACCATCGCGCAGATGCCACAAGGGGTCAGTGTTGGCCAGGTAGAGGTACGACACCACAACACCGCTGTGATCGATGGGCAAGGGCCCATGGGCCGCCGCAAGATCGATGCGCGTGAAGTCCATGGTGGTGGAGGGCGCATGGGCCACAAGCGTGAGCCCGGTACCGTCGATCTTCACCGTGCGCAGCGTGTATTGCGCAGAGACATCGCTGCTGCCAAAGAGGATGATGCCTTCGGCGGGTGTGACGCCCTGGTCGGGTGTGACGCCCTGCTCGGGTGTGACGCCCTGGTCGGGTGTGACGCCCTGGTCGGGTGTGACGCCCTGGTCGGGTGTGACGCCCTGCTCGGGTGTGACGCCCTGCTCGGTGACGCCCTGCTCGGAGATGGCGTCTGTGAGCAAACCGCCATCGCCGGTGAAAACATCACGCAAGCCATCTGCCACGCGGCTGTCTTGCGTAGAGCTCGTTTCACTACTGCAACCACCCACCACGGTGGCCATGGCAACGAAGGTGAAGAGTAGCGATAGATGTTGAAGTCTGGGCATGACGTCCTCCTGAACTAACGCGCCAGACTCACACGGTGGAAGCCACAGGTTCAAGCCCTGCTGTGCCTCGTTCTTTTTCAAACAATAGCTGGTCGTCTAGCGAAAGGGCTCGATGGGCCTGGTATCGAGCACCTGCGTCGGCGCTCTCTGGAAGCCGCGTAGGTCGACCCGCGATTTCCATTTGAGTAGGTATGTCTTACCAGTCCTGGCGGGTCTCAGCTGCAGCGCCGCGATCTGAGCGATCTTGCCCCTAGGCATGGGAAAGAGCGTGGTCACCACCGTAACCATCTGACTCGCGTCGTCGCGATAGAACCTCATCCCACTGCCAGGACCTTTGATGTGGACGCAGCGGAACGCGCCCTTGAAGGAATAGCAGCCGCCCATCTTCATTTCTCCCCGGCGCCGGTGCCACATGAAATACAGCTCAGGGCTTTTGTTCCCGTCGAGGTCTTCCACCAGGTAATCGAATTTGAGCGGTCTCGACGTTCGTCGGCGCCCCCTCAGCTGGTAGAGGGGATAGAGGCCCCGATCCTTGATCAAGACGACGATGCTGTCGATCTGATAGAGGGAGATCTTGAAGCGCTTCGCCAGTTCAGGCGGAGTGATCTTGGTGACGACTGGCGAGCGTCCGGGAAACATCTTCGCCAGGAACTTCTTGATTGGTGCGGGAGCGCCGCGAGCCGAACTTGGTTTCCCAGCCACGGCGGCAGTTGGAATGGCCAAAGCAACAATCAAGACTGAAGCGACAGCAATGATCTTGACCTTCATCTGACCCTCCAGGGACTTCCAACACCCAACAACTCCGGCAACCAGCGCACATAGCTGTCGTCGTGAATCACCACAGAGTAGAGGCCCACCTTCTGCGCCCCCAACACGTTCTGCAGCGAGTCGTCGAGAAAAAGCGTCTGGTTTGCCTTCAGGCCGGCGTCTGTCAGCACCTCTTCGTAAATGCGCACATCGGGCTTCAGCAGCCCCAGCTCGAAGGTGACATAGGCTTTTTCGAAGATGTGGGCATAGAGGTCGCCGCTCACGTCAGGTAGGCAGCGTTGAAACCTCTCTTCGATCACCTTGGCATGTAGGGGATCGGTGGTGCTCAGCATGTAGACCTTGAAGCCTCTCCTTCGGAGGTCTTCGATCAGCTTCAGCTTCCGACAGTCAACGTCGCCTATTTGCGAACTCCAGGCGTGGTCGATCTCGCTGTCGGAGAGCTGGGGTCTTCCAGAAAGCTCTCGCAGCGCTGAACGAAACGCTGGCAGGTCGATGGCGCCACGCTGATGTTGGTGGATGATCGCCTGTAGCTTGGGAGAGTCCATGGAGCCCACGAGCGGATCCATGCAGCGCCGCAGCTCGGCGTCATGGATGTCAACGATGACGCCTCCGAGATCGAAGATGACATTACGGATACCAAGCTGGAGCGTTGGCTCAGACAGCCTCTGTCTTCTTCCCCTTGCCCGTGAGCATCAGCAACGACTTCATGATCGTCGAGAGGGTCATCAGCAGATCCTTGTCGCCTTTGTGCAGCAGATAATTGCACTGACGAAGAATCTCGAGTTGCTTCTGGGAGTAGGGCTCTGGTGTGTTAGGCCGCCGACCACGCCCCACAAAGGCGTGCTCGAGGATGCATTGGCCCGAGAGGCTCACAGGGCAGCGGTCGCCCTGCTCCAGCACGCGCTCTGAGTCAAAAAACGAGGTAACAGGCACAGCAAGAGCCGTGGAAAGCTTGGTGAGGGTCCGGACGGAGGGCGTAATACGTCCGTTCTCTAGACGGGAAAGATAGGAGACAGCCAAACCCGTTTGCTCGGAGATCTCACGCTGGGTTCTCTTCGTCTTGAGCCGTAGTTGACGAATACGACGTCCAACGCTCATCCTTGTCGACCTCCTCTCAAGCGCTCCTCCTGGGCATCCCCTACCGCGAGCGCAAGCCTTCCTTGACCGTATGTTGTCGTATTTTTCAAATGTGTCAATAACCTTGACCGCACGAGTTTAGAAAAAGAGCAATATCTACGCGGAGCTTGCTGCTTGAAGATCAAGGCCAGAGTTCCAGGCCCACGTCGAAGAGCACAGGCAAAGCAAAGCGTTGCGCTTCCACTTTTCCGTCTGCCCGCGTTTGATGGATGGGGGCATGAGCAGCCCAGCTCACCATGAACTCGAGTTGCATGAAGATGGGGGGGACGATGTAATAGCGCAGGCCTACGCCACCGAACAAGCTGATGGCCTCACCCCTGAGGGGATCACCTTCATGGTAAGCGACGACACCTCCCAAGCTCAGGTAGGGTGTTAAGCGGGGGTAAGGCATCACCAGCCAACGGACGCGAAGCCCCAAGGACATCTCTGGGAAACCGAGGGTCAGTTGGGCCTCCACATCACCCCAACGAATACCGAAAGCCGCGCTGCCGGCTAAGCTCTCGGGTGCCTCCAAAGCGTTGTCGCTGAGCCCTAGACAGAAAAGGGTGGCATAGCGCGCCCGAGGGCGAAGCGGATAGCGTGGCTCAGCCACGGGTGATGGATCGGCCGAGCCCAACTTGGACGCAAAACTGCGAGGGGCGAGGATCAACACTGCCGCCGCGCACGCCTTCCGCACCTTTGCGGCAGGGTCCACCTGAGCGCAGACCAATAATCGACGCAGCGCCAAAGGCGAGGGCGCATGGGCAAGAGCGCGCGCGGCGTTGAACCGTTGACCCTCGTCAGCGCTTTTTAGCTCTTCGAGCAAGGTAGCGACGTTTCTGCCTTGTGCAGGGCTCGGAGAAACACTGGCGAGCAACACAACGCAGGTCGAAAAAGAGGCAGTGAGGATGCGCACAAAGAGCAGGCTATCACCAAGCGCCTGTCATTCCCACGGAGTCTGTCATTCTCTAGAAAAGTGGGAATCTTAAGGGCCGCTGCGTGCTCCCGTGACCGGGATGACTTCAGGGGTTGGTTCTGGCCCCGTGGCAGGTGGATCTGAGCCCCCAGCACCATCACCAGCCAGCGGAGGAGGGACATCCCGTGCTTTTTGCATCAGCACAAGAGAATGCACCAAGCGCTCCAGAGCCGTGAGCAGCTCTGCGTCGCCATGTTGAAGAATGTCGTTACACTCTTGCAGGATGGCAAGCTGCTCGGAATTGTAGGATTCCTTCTGCTTGGAAGCACCAGGAACGACGCTACCATTGCGATGAAAACGATGCTCGAGGATGCACTGACCAGACAAGCTCACGGGACAATGCTCTGGGGTGCCCGCGACAACATCGCCAAAGAGCAACGAAATGGGCACTTCCAGCGCGTCTGCCACACGCCGCAAGGTCTTCACAGAGGGTGTGATACGATCATTTTCCAGCCGTGAAAGATAAGACACCGTCAACCCCGATCGTAGGGCGACGTCCCTCTGTGTGAACCCCGCCTGCTTTCGCAGCTTGCGGATCTTCTTTCCAACTCCGGCTATCTCGTTCATTGCATTGCCAAAACCATTATTTATTTACCACATCGAACAATGGCCTGCTCGTAAAAAAGATAAACACTGTCTCCCCCTTGAGCTGCCTGGGTGTTCTGACCGGTTCCTTGGCATTTCTCTGGTGTCGTCTTTCGTTTACGCCGCGAAGGCCTAGCGCGCGCGCAAATTTCGTGTTTGTTTCACGCCTTTGCGATTGCGCAACGTGGCTTTGATGAAAGCCCACAGGTTATTCTGATTGAGCTGTGGTTCGAGCTTATGCCCCATGCGGCGCAACTGTTGCGTATACCAATAGATTTCCAGAACCCCACTGCGATCGATCGCCTTGATACCAGTCTTTCGCAGGGGCGTCGCGAACGCATCAATGGCGCCGGACAGCAACTGATTTGGAAAATCAGGCAGCATCGCTAGGGGCCTCGCCATGCCGATAAAGTCCAAATCACCTCCGCGCAAAGCTGCTTCCATACCCGCCTTCGTGCGAAATCCACCTGTAACGATCAATGGCACAGGTGTGGTCTCACGCACCTTCTTCGCGAACTCGATGAAATAGGCCTCACGTAGACGCGTGCTCTCCCTCTTCCCCTTGCTCATGGCAGGCGCTTCGTAGGTTCCGCCGGAGATCTCCACCCCATCAACACCTGCTGTGGCCAACGCTCGAATCACCTGCAACGATTCCTCTTCGGTGAACCCCCCACGCTGGAAATCAGCTGAATTCAGCTTGATCCCCACAGGAAACTCTGCGCCCACCGCTTCACGAATCGCTCGATAGACTTCGAGGACAAAGCGCATCCGCTTTCCGGGCGAACCACCCCACTCGTCTTCTCGCTGATTGCTTAGAGGAGACAAGAACTGGCTCACAAGATAACCGTGAGCACCATGAATCTGCACCCCCGTGAAACCAGCCTCTTTGACGATGGCCGCAGCCACACCAAAGCGGTTGACCAAATCCAAGATTTCATCCGAGGTCAGCTCTCTCGGTGTGCTGAAGAAGGCCTTCAACTTCTTGCTAAAAGGCGTCGCCGAAGGTGACACGTTCTCGGCGTTCAACCCCTTGGGGGACTGGCGACCTGGGTGGTTCAGTTGGACCCAGATATGGGAATTTGCCGCTCTTCCAGCGTTCGCCCACTTCTTGAGCAGATCGAGATGCCTATCATCCTCGATCACCACGTTTCCAGGCTCCCCCAGCGCCCGATGATCGATCATCACGTTTCCTGTAATAGAGAGGCCAATGCCACCCTCTGCCCAGGTCCGATAGAGCTCCACCAACGCCATCTGCGGCTCATGGTTGATGGAACCCAGCGTTTCACTCATGGCCGACTTCACCATGCGGTTTTTGACAACAGCTCCACAAGGCAGGGTGTAGGGCTGCGCGAGTAATGAGCTCTTCTGATTCGCCATTGGGGTCACCTATCCATATCTTGAAACGCAAACGTACTAAACGCTCCCATTGAGTTCACCATTCGAATGCCTGCCGCAAAAAAAAAGCGCCCCAACTGCTGAAAGCAGCGGGGCACTCGGGAAAATGGAGCGGCCGAAAAGTTAAGCGTCCATTATCGTTAAGCGACTAACTGATAGTCCAAGATAGCGTGTTAAGTTCAATGGCGTTCGGCGCACTTCCACAGCAAGCAATTTCGACCGCGGGTCTATTCCCACGTCACCTCCAGAGAAAAAGAACTCTCGCGGCTGAAGCCGCGCACGAGCACCTGCAGAGTCTCCGCGGTGACCGTCTTGTAGCGACAGGTCTCATCAGAGGTCGACTTGTAGGGGCGACATGAGAAATGCTGCAGGGTGGGCTCTTGACCCAGCTCAGTATAAAGGTCGGCGTCGCCCTCCCCCGTGAGCTTGACCTCGACGTTGCGCGCTCCAGCCCCGATATGCAGCTCAAAGCGAACTTCCTCACCTCGCTGCAGCTGCCCACTTTCGGTGAAGCGCTGCTCTTCGGGCTCCTCGATGGGGTCGGCCGTGCAGCTGAGGCTACGGGGCACGCAAGCCATGCCCTTTAGTGCATAAGATTGGCTGCTCCCAAAGTTGCGACAGACCTGCTCCTCACCGCAGGCCGAGTCGTGCAGGCACTCTGTCGCGCAGACCTTCTCCCGCTCGTTGAGGCGCACACAGATGTTTCCCTCCGCGCCACAGTCAGCGTCCTGCTCACAGGCATCACAGCTCTTGGAGACATCGGCGAAGGGGTTGAGTTGGGGGTTGTCGTCGATGCCATGCACACCATACATCGTGTAGAAGCTGAACTTCGACGAGGGCAACCAGGTACGTGGATTGAGACGCCCAAAGAGCCGGCTGTAGCTATAGGCCATCAACTTGGCGCCCTCAGTACCCACGAGGGCCCGCAAGATATCCTTCACGTCGCCCACGTCGGCTGAATTGGAGAAGCTGGTGGTGGTGATCACGTCAGCGTTGACCAGGTTCGGCTTGGAGGTGTTCTCTTTGAAAGCCTGACCCACGTGGTAGGTGTCACAGCCCGAGATCACGAAGAGCTGACTACGATCTGTTGGCAGCTCCATCTTGGCGATCTCGGGCGGATCAACGTCGCCAGCGGAGGTCTTGTACCAAGACGCCAACGCATAACCATAGGTGTAGCCGCTGTGCCCCGAAAAGATCACAGCGTCACGGGTCTTCATGCTCTCGCGGAGGTCGCTCGCCAGGTGCCCGCCCCCGGTGGAGGTGGTGGGGTTGGCGTTGGCCTCAGCGTTGGGCCAGGCATAATCGGGGCAAGAGCGCTTCTTGTAAGTCTCGTCTTCGGCGACCTTATCAGCCCAGCTACCCCAAGGGCCGGCCTCGTCCCAATCTTCGCAGGGGTCGGGGTGATAAATCGTCACCTTGGCCAGCTTGGTCTCACCATTGATCACCACCTCGCGGGTCAAGGGCCCGGAGAGGCGGTTGTATTCGGTGAAGGCCTGCACAGGCGAGGTGAAGCCCATCTCCTCAACCAGCCACTCGTAGAGGGCGCGAGCATGAAAAATATCGTAGCGCGCGTGGTAGTCCCAACCAAAGTGCACGCTGACGTCCATCTCTCCATCAACGAACATGCCGCTGTAGTCGAGGTAGGCGTCGATAGAAGGCTCGATGGGTGTGATGGTGATAGGGAGGTTCTCAACCTCGCACTCACAGAGATCAGGTGACCACTCCCCCGCACGATACGGGCTATGAGAGAAGCGCAGCAGCCTGTCGTTTTCGAGCTTGGCCATCTTCAGCTCGAAAGAGTCCGCGTCTGCCGGCAATTCATTATCCTTGCGGATCAAGGCCAGCAGGTCTTTGGCGCCGCCGATCTCAATGGCGAAGGTATAGGCGTAGTTCAGAGGATCATCGGGGTCAGCCTTCAGGCCCTCACTGTCGAAGGAGCCATCGAGCACCATCGCCCGCATGCCTCCATAGTCTGCTGCGTCATCATCATGGGATTTGTCGATGAGGTAGATATGCAGAAACCAGGCGATCTGCTGCGTCCTGCCCTGCATCAACTTGCGCGCCCGCTCGTCACGCTCGTCTTGGGTTAGGTCGGCATAGCTCTCCGCGAGACGAAAGGGCACGTCCGCGGTCACGCGGTATTCCTGGGCGACGTTGGAGAAGAAGTTGTCCTCCTTGCCCAAAGGCGCGATACGGTTTTCATCCACCAGCTGCGTCTCACCACCCTCGCCACACGCCACCGTCAGGGTACAGATCGTGAGCGCGCAGATTCCGAGTCGTTGAGTCATTCGAAACATCATTGAACCTCCCCAGAACTGCTGGCGGCGGAGGCCAGCAGAAAGATTTTCCGTTCAGGGAAAGCAATTCTCGATCCACTTTTCAGCGCTTGGACTGTCCAGTAAGTCGTTGTTTATTCAGGTGAACAAGCCTGACGATCGCTAAGTGGCTGATCCACCATCCGAAAACAAATGACCAACTGAGGAGCCTCGCCACTCCAGTGGCCACAAGGCCACACAAGGTCTAGAGGCCGCGCTCGATGAGCGCGCGAGTGATCAGGGGCCAGCCAACGGTCGCATCGAGGAGCACCTCTGCAAAGCGACCTCCTTCTGCGGCAGGAACAAACTTCCCCCAGCTGACGCCCTCGGAGTAGGTGCAGCCTGAGAGGTGCCCATAGTGCGCGGGATCTGGACAAATGCGCAGAGCATAGGTGTAGCGAATCCTGGGCTCCGAGAGGCCGAGGCGATGATTGCGAACATCCACATAGGGACCCACCTGCTGGGCCCAATTCCGCGGTACGCCGCCGCCAATGGTGAAGATTCCCAGTTTCTTGTCTTCCCTCTGCGCTTTTTGGCAGAGGCGACAGAAGTCGTTCAAATCTGCGAAAGCATCATAACGCAGGAAGGGCAAACCTCGACCTCGTTGGAGGTCTTGGTGCACGGCGAAATCGAGGCCCAACTCGCTATCGGTGAAGGCTGGGATGATCACCGGAACGTCTTTCGCGGCCGCCGCCTGCAGCACCCCCCGCCCACCGAGCTTCTCGCCCAGAAGTCGTAGTAGTTCATGAGTGGCGAGGGGCTCTATTCGCTCTTCGGCGAGCTCGCGAAGAAACTCCCGCATCCGAAGCTCCAGAGCGTCGAGATTAGCCTCCGGCTCGAGCACGTCGTAGACTCGGTTGAGCCGTAGCTTGTAGTAGTCCTCATCGCTGACGCCCACTTTGTGTTTGTAGTGGGGCATGCCCAGGTCTTCCACCAGCCCATGCCCCACCAACGCGCCCGTGGCGACGATGCAATGCACCCAACCGCGCTCGATCATCTCGATGATCAGCGGGTTCATGCCCGCCATGGTCATCGCTCCGCTGAGGGTCAACACCACGAAGGTTTCGTCGCAGATCATCGCCTCGGCGACGTCCACAGCCTCACCCAAGTT
>JAFCZD010000885.1 GCA_019314525.1 Deltaproteobacteria bacterium | reverse complement strand
CCGGTCATAGTGCGCCCTGACGAGCTGAATGATGCCTGCCCCAACGTCCCATATCCCAAGCGGGAGCTACGGAGAAGTGGCGCACCTGGCCTACCCGGTGGTGCTCTCCATGCTAGCCCAGACGGTCATGGGCGTAGTGGACACGCTCTTCATGGGCTGGGTGAGCACCGAGGCGCAGGCTGGCCTCGGGCTGGGCAGCACCCTGAGCTGGGTCGTGATCTGCTTCTTCTTTGGCAGCATTACCGCGGTGAACACGCTCGTCGCTCAGCACTACGGCGCAGGAGAGCGCTCGCAATGTGGGCGCGTGGCATGGCAAGGCTTGGCGTTGGCGGCGTTGTCGACCCTCGTCGTCTGGACGGTAGGTGTGCCGCTTGCCCTGCGCTTGCCCGCGATCTTCTCTACTGACCCTGCCGTGGCTGAGATCGCAGGGAGCTACGCCACCATTCGCATTATGGGTGGCGTCTTGGGCTTTGTGGAGGTCGCCCTGGCGAGCTTCATGCGTGGCGTGGGTGACACCCGTACACCGATGAAGGTCGCCTTGTTGATGATGGTGCTCAACGTGCCTCTCAACTATTGGCTCGTCTTCGGAGGGCTTGGGGTGCCCGCCCTTGGGCCCGAGGGAGCCGCCTACGCGACAATCTTGGCTCAGGGCGTGGGCGTGGCGATCCTCATCGCGGTCTTCTTGCATCCGCATTTTCGTCACGACTATCAGACAGGGTGGCCTCAAGGCGGCGTCGGCTCGCTGAGGACTTTGCTGGGGGTGGGCTTGCCCATCGGCGCCCATTGGGTGCTGGAGATGGTGGGCTGGACGATCTTCACCCTGGTGGTGGCGCGCTTTGGGGCCGCGCCCATGGCGGCTCATTCCATCGTGCTGCAGGTGATCCATCTCTCCTTCATGCCCGGCGTGGGCCTCTCGGTGGCGGCCACCACGCTTGTGGGGCAGGCCATGGGCGCAAGGCAACCCGAGGTGGCCCGTCGCAGCGGCTACGCTTCGCTGGTCTTGGCGGTGGTGTTCATGGGCAGCATGGCTCCTGTTTTTTGGTTGGGCGGCGGCGTGATCGCGGGGCTCTTCACCCGTGATGTCGTGGTGCAGCAGCTGGCGAGCCGGCTCTTTGTTTCGGCGGCGATCTTTCAGGTCTTCGACGCCGCGGGCATGGTCAGCGGCGGGGTGCTGCGTGGGGCGGCCTTGACGCGCTTTCCCATGTTGGTGTCGCTAGCAAGCGTGTTGCTCGTGCTGCTCCCCGGCCTCTGGCTCTTTGGTGTCGTGCTCGACGGCGGCGTGGTGGGGGCCTGGTGGGCCGCCACGCTCTACATGGTCGCCATGGGCATCGTGCTCTTCGCCCGGGTGCAATGGTCCCCCTGGGAGCGTGTGGGCGCAATACGCGGGTGATTCGCGCGCAACGCGAGGGTCTTTCACTAGCCTCCTCACTGGCACCGAAGTCGAGCGATGGCCTGGTCTATCTCCTGGCCGTAACGGCGTCGCCCGAACGAGCGCAGATGCCGTCGCCAGTGCAGACACGCTCGTTTGGACTTGAAGTGATCGGTGAGGATCACCCCGAGTTCGTAGCTGAAGCGCTCACGGGTCGCGCGGTGGGCGATGCGCGGCAAGGCGAGGCGCAGGCTGCGTAGGGCCTGCGGGTATTTGTTTTGGTTGCGCAAGCGGGACACCCGCCGCGCGAGTGCTTGTATCTCTCTCGCCGTGAGCGGCGCTGGCTTCGACGCTGGGGCAGCCTCCACAGACGAAGCCTTCACGGAGGCAGCCTCCACGGGGGCTGGCAGTGGCCATCTCAAGACCGCGTTCTTCTCCAAGCGCACAGAGCGACCATCCGCGGCCACGAAGCGAATGACGCCTTCGTGCAGGCGAACGCTGCCAGAATCTCCCTGCTGGTGGAGGTCGAAGAGGGTGCCGATGACCTCGATGCGGCCCTGCGAGACGTGAATCGCCACCAAGGGCTCTCCTTTGCGTCGAGGCTTCACCGAACACCTGACGTCACCGGTGAGCAAGGTGACCGTCGCGCCTTGCTTCGCCACGCGTGCGCCACGGCGAAGCTCGAGCTGCACCCGCAGCTGGGGGGTGTTGAGCACGCAGCGGGCTCCCGCGCACGCCACCTGATCGGTGGCGGGACTGTAGACGCGTCCCGACACCACGGAGAGCCCAGGGATGTTGATGGGGTCTGCGTGGTGCGCAGGCGGCGACACCTCGCGGCCCGACAAGAGCAGCCACAGGAGCGCGGCGACGCCCACGGCGGCGAGGGCGGACAGCCCTAGAAGCGACGAACGCTGCAACGAACGTCGCGACGCGTACGGGCCTTCCGCGACCAAGCGTTGTAGCCGCGCATCCGCCTGGGATGAGAGCTTTTCGCCCTTGAGTTCACCATCGGCTTCACGCAGGGCGGTGACGATATCTCGATGTTCTTCAGGC
>JAFCZD010000259.1 GCA_019314525.1 Deltaproteobacteria bacterium | reverse complement strand
CTGGTCTCCTACGTCGATGGTGAGCTCGACTGGGGAGTGCCGCTACCCAAGGTGCAACCGGTGGTCTATGCCAGTGGTATGCGCGCTGGCTATTTTGTCGACCTCGCCGCAGGGAGTTTTTAAGGTTCTGGGAAAGATCCCCGCTCACAACGCGTAGTACTTGGGGTATGCAGGCTGAAGAGACGAGAACCAGAGTCGAGGAGATCTGTCTCACGGCGCTCGAGGCGCGGGACTATCGCGCCACAGAGAGCGCTCTGATGTTATTGCAGCGGGGCCTACTGGATTTCCCAGGGAATCCTGCCCTCTTGGCAGAGCTGGCGGACCTCGCCCGTGACCCCTACTGCAAAAAGGCGGTGGGGCACGCAGTGCTACGCACCCTGGAGCAAGAGGCTCGCGGTGCAGGGGACACCCCCATCGCCTACGAGCTCTGGATGGCCTCTTCCGAATTGCGCCGATACCTCTAGAGCCCTGTCTCTTCTCACAGCGAGGCTCCTGCCCGCCGCTGGTTAGTTTGTGCTATCAAAGCGGCAAAGAGGAGAACCATGCGCTATCGAAACCCGATTCTCGCCCTTGCGTTCACTTGCCTGATCCCTCTGCTGGCCTGCTCAGACGATGCCGCCACCAGCGATGCCGCCACCAGCGATGCCGCCACCAGCGATGCCGCCACAGCTGATGCCACGGTCCCAGATGGGGATACAGATAGCTCACTTCGAGATGGCCCCCACCTGGATATGCTCGGCAAAGACCTCAGCGGCAAAGACCTCAGCGGCAAAGACCTCAGCGCGGGTGACCTGAAAAAGAGAGACCTCCTATTGGCCGATACAGGCTTGGTGGATGACGCAACGATCGACCCAGGGCCCGTGCAATGCCGAGAGGACAGCGACTGTGCTGCCGACCAGACCTGTAATCGCACGGCGCCAGGAGGCATCTGCCAGGGGTGTGGCACCTGCCTCGACCCCATCGACTTCGAATGCCGCTTCGCCTCCTGCGTGCGCGACTGCCACACTGACACTGACTGTAACGCGGGCATGCGTTGCAGCGGCCTACTCTACTGTGTGATCCGCTCGTGCTCGGCCACTACGCTCTGCCCAGCGCCCTACGCCTGTGCTGACGGGAAATGTGCGCGGCCAGCTTGCGGCACGGGTGGGAGCTGCCCAACACCGCTGCTCTGTACCGCTGGCATCTGCATCGAACCCTAGGGGAGGTTCATCATGAAATCCCGATCGTTCGCTTCCATCACTTGTGTGCTGCTCATCGGCCTCACGAATGCCAGCGTCACCGAAGCCGCTGGGAAGCCCCTGCGGGTGGCGGTGCTCTACTTCGACAACAACACAGGCGATAAGAAGCTCGATGTGCTGCAAAAGGGCTTCGCCGACATGCTCATCACCGATCTTTCGCAGGAGCGTTCGTTGGTGGTGGTGGAGCGCGACAAGCTTCAGGCCGACAAGCTTCAGGCGCTGCTCGGTGAGATGAAGCTGCAGCGCAAGCGCTATTTCGACAAACGCACGGCGCTGCGCTTGGGCAAGGGGCTCGGCGCACAATACGTGATCTCCGGCGCCTTCGCGGCGATGAAGCCGCAGATGCGCATCGACATCCGCATGATCAAGATCGCCACCAGCGGTGTAACCTTGGCCACCACGGTGACCGGACCTCAAACACAGCTCTTTCAGCTCGAGCAGCAGCTGGTGAAGAAGTTCCTCGAAAAGCTCCAGCTCTCCACGCGACCACGCCGCTCGGGTACGCAGGTCCCAGACGTCAAAACGCTGCTCGATTACTCCAAGGCTATCGATCTCGCGGATAAGGGCAAGCTACGCGCTGCGGAGCTGTGGATGTCTGCCGTCGCCAAGAACGCGCCACGCTTCACCCTGGCCAAAAAACGCATCCGTGACTTCAAAGGGCGGCTGAAGCAGGCTGCCGCCAAGCGAGCAGCGACCATCGGCCAAGAAGGCAAGGCGTTGATCCAGAGCGCCGAGGGCTACGTCAGGACCCACCGCGCCGACGACAAGGACAAAGAGGTGGCCAAGACCACCCTCGCCTATCAAGCCATCCTCGCCTACGTGCCCCTGCGTGTATTGCGCAACCGGCACCTCTCCAGCTCCCACCCCTACTTCTATCTGCCTGGGCACAAAAAACAGGCCGTGAAGCTGATGAAGGCCTATGTCACCGAGCAAGCGCGCTTCATCCGCGATTTCGACAGCTACGCCAAGGTACACACGAAAACCCATGCCAACGGTGTAACCTACCTCGACACGTCTATGCGGCTCCCCCCTCAGGACGCGACGCGAGCCCAAGCAGCAAACTTCAAGAGCAACTTCTATTCGCGACGGGCGCAGATCAAGACCAACCTCGCGCGCTTTTTGTTGTGGGGGTGGACAGACGACGGTTCCGGCAAAACGATCATCATCTCCCCTCCTTTGGGCGTTGCCCACAAGCGCTACGCCAAGCTGGGCTTCGGGCTGCTCAAAGAGGTCATCGCCAGCGAGGACGCCAAGGTGAAGGCCAACGCACGCGCACGCCCACACTGGGCCATTGGAGCGCGGGAGATCTACAGCGATGCCTTGCTGCTCGTGGGGCAGCGCGACGCTGGCATCGCCAAGCTACAAGAGGTGCTCGAGACTTACCCCACCTGCCGCCAATACAAGCAGATCGAACGCAAGATCAAAAAACAGCTCGGCCTCATCAGCGATCATCGTATTCGCAGCTACAAGCGTTACGAAAAGGGCCTCAAGTCTTGTGGGGATATGGACCTGCGTGTGGGTTTAAGCCAGGCATTTTACCGACGCACGCGCATCCACGGTATCAAGGGCGTCAGCGAGACCATCGCCGAAATCGAAAAGGCCTGCCGAAACAACCTCAAGGCCCGGCGCTTCTTCGGGTTCCTCTACTCTCACGCCGCGCTGCAGGCGGGGCGCCATGGGTATTGCAAGCTCTTCGAGAAATGGATCAAGCAGTACGTCGTCGAGGGTGGCAGCCCGAGCTCCATGGCGGCCTATCGGCGCAACTACACCAAGTGTGTCGCGCCCTAGAGCCTCCTCTCTCCGTTTCTCTTTCTTCGCGACTTGCCCCGCAAAGGTTCCTCACAGACGCAAATCCGAAAATGCAAATCTGGGTCTAGCACTGCAGCGTTTCCACGTATAAATTTGCGGCAAAGACGCACGAAAGGTCGCCCATCATGCTTGTGAATCAAGACCACCCAAACACCCAAACACCCACTGTGGACTCTATCCCCACCGCATCCTTCTGCCTCGCGGACACCAGCCGTGACGACCCAGACGCCATGCGCGTGCTGCAAGACGACATGGAGGGGTGCTCCTCTCCCCTCGAACTCTTGCACGAGTGGTCGGTCCAGTTGAACCGTCGAGCAGCTCACGGTGAACTCGCCACGAAGCTCGACGCGCTCTTCCGCCACGGCATAGCTCCTCGCGAGCTTTCGGGTTTTCATCACGGCATCACCCTCAGCATGTGCACTGGTCTGGACGCCTTCACCTGGTTATCCGCCTTGGGACGTCGTCTGGGAGTCGGTGAAGGCATCGACCTCGTACAGCTCGCCTTCGGGCTCTTTCTCTCGAGGACGAACCCATGGACGGGCAAGGCCTTCTCTCCGCTCTCCTCGGAGAACCTCGAGGAGCTCTCACATGGTGCAGGCGCAGGGGACGGAGCCATGCAGGGCATCAACCAATTTCGCCGGGTGCGCCATAGCTTTACCAACGCCGTAGCGCTCCGCGCGCTGCCATGGATGATGAGCCTGGAGGAGCTTCCTCCTGGACCCCCCTGGGCGATGTCGTGGCGCGTCGCCAAAGGCGGACATTTCATCGCGCGCCAAGCTCCCTGCGTCGATTCGGCGTTGTCTCATAAAACCGTGCTCGATCTCAATTACCGGTGGGACGCCCTAGGAAACGGCTTCGGCACGCGCCTCTTGCGCGACCAGCTGGTGACCGTGGCGCCTGGGCTCTACCTAGGCAAGCTCTTCTACGCCACAGAGAAGCTCTCGGAGCCCTACGACCCAACGCTTCCAGACAGCGACTATGCCTATCGGAGCTTTGGCTACTTCCTCTTGCTCCATGAGAGCTGGCGACAAGAGAAGGACCGGCTCTTCCCCGAGCTGGCCTATCCCTAACAGCGCTGACGTCCCACAACCAGAAGCACGAGGTGCTGCATGACGAAGAAAAGAGAAGCCGCCAACCGGCAGGAGAACAAACCCCACGTGGTCGTGCTCGTTCCTGGGTTCATGGGCTTCGGTCGCTTGGGCTCGCTCTCATATTTCGCAGACCGCGTGCCAGCGACCTTGCGCGGCGCCCTGCAGGTGAGAGCGGAGAGACCTGTGCTCGTAGGTGGCGTGAAGACAGACCCCACAGGTGGACTGAAATCTCGCCAAGGGCTGCTGATCAAGGGGATGATTGCCATCGACGAGGAGGTGGATGCAGGAGCATTTCATTTGGTGGGCCATAGCACCGGAGGTGTCGACGCCGAGCTACTCACCTGCCGTGATCCCCTTGGCTCCTCAACATGGGACGAGAAGACACAGCACATACGCGAGCGGATCGCCTCCATCACCACCATCGCGGCACCCCATTATGGGACCTGTTTGGTGGAGAACGTTGGCGTTAAATGGTTTCAAGATCCAAGTCTCTCAGGGACAGGACAAGCGGCGCTCTTGACTGCGTCTCTTGGCAGCATGGTCGTGCAACGAAGTTTGGCGGTGGAAGGGCTGGAAGCGGCAATCACCGACCCATACAGAACCTTCGCCTTGGTCCGGCGGGTGGTAGTGAACCGCAACCTGATTCGAGACCTCCAGCCACATACGATGGGGGCGCTACGCGCTGACAACCGCCCAGATGACTCCTTATCCCCGTCCATACGGTGCTTTGTCACCGTCGCACCACGTCCTTTGGAGTCGGTGAAATGCGATGACTTTTTTGAGCGTATCCACGCCATCACAGCCACTCCCTCTCAAGCGAACGACTCCGCTCGGCTGCAACCTTTTGTCGAGGCCCTGAGGGGCTACCCGCAGGCCGCGACGATCTACAACCCTGAAGTAAAACTGCCGAGCTATGATGAGGCATCCAATGACGGTGTGATCAACTCAGCACGCCAGATCCTCGCGACCCATGAGCCCAACAGCGACCCACAAAGCGCCCTCGGTGGCGTGGTGCTAGCAGACCACGGCGACGTCTTGGGCCATTATGACAAACGAGATAAGTTGATGGCTGGGACCCCGTTGAACCACAGCTTCTTCCGCAGCGGCGCGACCTTTGGCGACGACCAATTCTTCGGGCTTTGGGGGCGAGTCGCCGACCATATTGCGGGGGTGATCAACCCACGGAGCACGCCATGAGCTTAGTGACACTAAAAGACCTGTGCTTGCACGACTTCACCCTGGAGAGCATGCCCCTACTGGCCGAACTGCGGCAGCTCAGCTTCGCCCGCAAACCGGAGATCTGTATCGAGCGTGCTCGCTATGTCACCGAGTATCTGCGGGATCACGACAACGCTGCAGACCTCCCGAGCTTGCGTCAGGCAAAGAAGGTCGCCCATTTCCTCCGCCGTAAAACGCCTGCCCTTCACGATGACAACCTGCTCCCGGGCGGTACCACCAGCAAGGCGCTGGGGGCGCCCCTCTTTCCCGAGTTCTTCGCGCTAACGCTCTGGCCTGAACTCGACACGGTGAGCGAACGCACGAACAACCCGCAGCCCCTCTCCCCAGAGGACGCCCGCGAGCTGAACCTGGAGATCTTCCCCTTCTGGATCAACCGCACGGTGGTCGAAGTCGCGCGCAAAAAATTTGGCGGATTCACCGGCTTACGGCTCTTCGAGGACCTCGCCTTCTTCATCGCTGGCAAGGCGGGCTGTGTCTCACATACGGTGCCAACCTATGTTCCAGCGCTGAAGCACGGGCTCCTCGGGATCATCGAGCAAGCCACTGGCGACGAGAAAAAGCGCCGCAGAGCAGGACATAACGAGCAGGCGGACTTCTACGCAGCGGTGCGCATCGCCCTCGAGGGGCTCTTGGACTACGCCAGCCGCCTCGCTGCGCACTACGACGCCTTGGCCCTGCGAGGGGCCCCCCATGAGGCCGCTGGTCTGCAAGAGATGGCCGAGGTCTGTCGCCGGGTCCCCGCCCACCCCGCCCGCACCTTCCGCGAGGCCGTGACGACGGTCTGGATCTGCCAGATTGGTATCCACGCCGAGAATATCAATATGGCCATGAGCCCTGGCCGGCTAGACCAGATCCTCTATCCCTATTTCGACCATGATCGCAGAGAAGGACTGATCAACACTGAGCAAGCGCTGGAGCTAATCGGCTGCCTCTGGTGCAAGCTGGCAGATAACGTCGACATGGTGCCCGAAGCTTCCGAGCAGCTCTTTGGTGGCGCCGGTTCGGTTCCGGCGGTGACCCTTGGGGGCGTTGATTCGCGCGGCAAGGACGCGGTCAACGACCTCACCTATCTGATGCTGCGCGCCACGGAGCTGTTGAGCATTCGCGATCCCAACGTCAACGCGCGCTACCACGAGGGTGAAAACTCCCGCGCCTATCTTGAACGCGTATCAGATGTGATCGTCTCGACCAAAGCTGTGCCCGCGATCCACAACGACGTCGCCAACATCGCTGTACTCGAGAGCCAGGGCGAAGAGCGGGCCCACGCGAGGGACTACGCGATCATCGGGTGCGTGGAGCTATCAAGCGCTGGGCGAGAATACGCAGCCTCGAGCTCGATCATCCTCAACCTGGTGGCCCCTTTGGAGATGGCACTATTTCAGGGCAAGCGGCCCATCACCGCTAATGAGCAGATCGGACCTTTGACGCCAAAGCCAGCCTTGATGAGCTCCTTCGAGCAGTTCTGGCGCGCGTTCACGATGCAACTCACGTGGCTCATCGAGCACGCCATCGACCTCAATGAAAAGCTCGGCGCCGTGCACCAGCAGATGATGCCCTCTCCACTGCTCTCGGCATTCATCGAGGGGCCGATGCAGAGCGGAAAAGATCTGATCGAGGGAGGCGCCCTCTATAACTCCTCCGGGGCGACGCATATTGGTTTCGCTGACGTCGTGGATTCATTGAACGCCATCGAAGCGCTGATCTTCCAACGCAAGACCGTCTCCTTCGAGGAGCTCCTCGAGGGCGTGCGCAGTAACTTCGCCGACAAAGAGGGTGAGCGGCTGCGGCTACGACTCACGAATAAGGCGCCAAAATATGGCACATCGCATCCGGTGGCCCGCAAGAACGCCAGGCGGCTGGTAGACACCCTCTTTGAGATCTATCGCAACCACATCAACTATCGCGGAGGCCCCTATCGACCAGCTTATTGGACGATGACCAACCACGCGGGGCTCGGGAGCGTCTGCGGCGCGCTTCCCAATGGACGCAAAGCGGGCAAGGTCTTGGCCAGTGGCATCACCCCCGTCTCTGGCGCCGCCCCAGAACTCACGGAGTGCCTCTCATCTGTGGCGTCCCTGGGTGGTGCGTCGATCCCAGGGGGCTGGGCGCTGAACTTGAAGTACTCGCCAGAGGAGGATACGTCGGCGATGGTCACTCACTTCGCCGACCACGTGCAGGCCTATTTTCGAGAAGGGGGCCACCAAGTTCAGTTCAACATCATGACCCATGAGTTGCTGGAGGACGCTCGGAAGAACCCAGAGGACTATCCAGAGCTGATGGTTCGTGTCTCGGGGTACTCGGCCTACTTCAAAGACCTCAACGATCTGATGAAGGAAGAGCTGATCACACGAACGGAATACAACCTGCGCAGCGGCCAAGCCGTACCCTACGAGCGCTAGGAGGTCATAATGTGGAGCGGTAGCCAAATCAATGTGTGGCAGAAGCCCGCCCAGTGGGCGACCTTGAAAGTCGCCGAGTCGATCATCCCAGTGGCCCTCGAGCGCAAGTCTGCGTCAGGCCCTTTTGGCAGGACGCTGCTCACGCATGCAGGGGGCTCCACGTGGCTTGGCAAGGTCATGCTCGAGCAGATCCGAGCGTTGCTCGGCTCCCGCTTGCGCGACTGCCTGGAGAGCGAGGCCGCTGAGGAGTTTCTCGAAGTGCTCTTGCGACTGATGCAGATCACAACGCTCATCAACCCGAGCTTCAGAGAGAATGTCACGAACTTCTCGGCGCGATATCAGTTTTTGAGCCGAGACCGCAGGCTGACCGTCGCTGTGATCTTCGATGATGGGTGGATGTGTGTGCGAGAGACCACCTTGCCCGACCCCGATATCACCTTGACCTTCTCCACAGGGCGAGCGCTGCTACAATTCCTACTGACGCCAAACCCTGATCTCCTCGCCTCCGTGCTGCGGCACGAGGTAGAACCCGAGGGCAACCTGAACTACCTCTACAAATTCGCTTACCTCGCGCGCCGGCTGCAAAGCATGGTGATACCAGCGTGATTGAGGCTAGCGCAATCGAGGCCATCATCGGAGATATCGGGCGTGGTTCATGCCATGATGGCCCAGGACTGCGCAGCGTGGTTTTTTTCAAGGGCTGTCAGCTCCATTGTCCGTGGTGCCACAACCCCGAATTTGTCACGCGGTCCCCTGAACTCGCTATCTATGGTGAGCGCTGCATCGAATGTGGCGACTGTGTCACTCTTTGCCCGACTCACGCCGCCAAGCTTCCAGCCGCTGGAGGCGTAGAGAGAGCGTCTTGCCAAAGTTGCGGCACCTGCGTGGAGGCATGTGATGCGGCTGCGCGGCGCATGGTGGGCAGTTGGCAGAGCGTCGACACGGTGGTGGAAATACTGCTACAGGATCGCGGCTGGTACGAGGTATCAGGGGGCGGTGTGACGCTCAGCGGCGGAGAGCCAACCTCATGGCCCATCTTCGCCACACAGCTGGTCCAGCGCTTGCGACAAGAAGAGATCCATACCGCCATGGAGACCCACGGCGCCTTTAACTGGCAGCGATGCGAGACGCTTCTCCAAGATCTCGACCTGATCCTCTACGATCTCAAAATCGCCAGCAAGGTGACGCATCTAGAGGTCGTGGGGGTGAACCCAACGCCGATCTGGTTCAATCTGCGGCGCCTGCTCTTGGAGCGCCGAGACGATGTGATCGTTCGCATCCCGGTGATTCCCAACTACACCGCCACCGACACAAACCTGCAAGATCTGGCTTCTCGCCTGCGGCCGCTGGCTCCACGACGTGTAGAGTTGCTCAGCTGGCATCCCTTTGGGCAGTCAAAAGCTGCTGCTGTAGGCCGCGCTGTGGAGG
>JAFCZD010000884.1 GCA_019314525.1 Deltaproteobacteria bacterium | reverse complement strand
GCGCAGGCGGCCCCTCGTGAGACCGTTCGGCTGGGCCTCTCAGTATCAGAGCCGCGGATGTCGCGTATGGGGCCGGTGCTATTTGGGTGGCGGATGAAGACCGTGTCGATCATGACTTACCTGCGGTTGTCAACCACCTAACAGTGAAAAACCCCGGACGTTCGAGCAGTGTCACTCGTTCAGCAGAGATGGTGTGAAGTGTGTGACAGAAACAGTTCGGTCGTGTTCAGACCTGCGCTTTACTCGACTGGTCTCGCTCCCTATCGTGCTGCAAAGCGGCGAGAATCAACGAGAGACAGGTTATCCAAGCGGGAAGATCTTTGTAGCGATGATGCGCGTCATGTAGAGCCGCTCGCGGTGGCTGACGTGGAAGGAGGCGTGTATGCGTCTCGCAACGGAGATAAAGAGCACAGTGCGCTTTTGCTGAGGCTCGCTGGCAATGACATCAGAGATTGCTTGAATCCAGAACAGCCTGTCGATCTGCCATTTGGTATCCATTGCAAATTCAACGAAGCGCTTCGCGACGTCGACTGGGTCAGTGATGGCAGAAAGCGCTTCGCCGCGGCGAAGCGCAAGTTCAGCAAGCATGAAGTCGCGTGCGTGTAAACGCGTGCGCAACAGGGCTTCAGCGATTTCGTGACCTTCATTCAGTTGGGCAAGATTACGGACGATACCGAGCAGGTAATTCCCATCAACGCCATCTGGCAATGTACCAGCCTTACATTTGCCTTCATAGATTGCTATGCCATTAACAATAGCATTAAAGGGATAGGTGGCAATCGCATTGCGAATGTTTCGCTCATAGTCTATCAGGGAAAGACGCTCGAATGTTTCATTGAGCAATTGGCGCACGACCGGGTCTTGCCGAGCCTCGAGAGTTCGCTGCGCCAGCATCTGCTTGCGGCATCGCTCTTCGAGTGCGGCTCGTGCCTGAGCAACTTGCTTTTTACTGTGGTGTTCCTGGTAGAGATCGACACGGGTGCGACCGTTACGGTCACGACGCGGGAGGTGGTTGACCGTTCGAAACCATGTTTGAGCTTGCAGCTCTGCCATCTGCCGTGCGGTTTCACGAGTGGTAGCAGTGTTGATTTCGAGCGGAGGGGCAGTCTGCTTAAAGAGACCAAATGCGCCCTCGACGTGTGCCTTGTTCTGAGCCCGACCCGGCGTAGAGCGCATGCGCAAGGTGTCGCCCAAGGCAGCATCGACATCCTCGGTGTGATTGGATGCGCGGTTGTCGAGTAGCAACGCCAGTGGTGATGCACCAGCAGTGTGTACCCCATCATCGAATGCCTCGATGACCGCATCACTGTCTTCCTCGTCGCGAACCGAGATGCCGACGAAGCCGCCGCTGAATGCGTCCACCACGAGCTCGAGGTTGAAGGTGAACACCTCACCATCAATGACAACATCGATGGCAGTACCGTCGCCAACCCACTGAGCTCCGGAGAAAAAGGTCACGAAGGAGCCGCGCAACGCTGCTTCGTCGGCGCTGCGACGTCCCTTCCGGCGTTTGGGAATTCGCACACCCTCGGCCTCGAGGATGTTGGCGATGAGCGTTTTCCCGAAAGGCACGCGCCAGTCGCGCTGGACATGCTCGCAGAAGGTAACGAAGCCGCCATTCCAGGGCTCCCAGGCCGCGAGCACCGTCTCGATGTGCACACTCGTCGGACTGGCAAACGATGCGCCGGCAGTCTGCACGGGCCTGTCATTGTCGGCGTTGGCCAACTGGGTCTGCTCGCGTTTATCCAGCGGGCCTGGCGACAGCCAGTCCTTGAGTGTTCCGAGCGGTAGCTCGATAGCGTGGGCGAATCGTTCCAGATCGACAGCCGGATGTTGCTGGCGCAGCTCGAGCACGAAATGACGGTAGGCGATGCTGTAGTGGTTGCGCGATGGACCACCATACACGCAGCCAGGATGGGTCATCACGAAGCGCAAGGCGGCGTGGGACAGCGCGTCCGTGCGTTCAGCCGACCGAGATGGCGGTGCAGCCTTGGGACGTCCGGCAGCACGCTGTAGCGTCGGCAACACCGCGTGCAATGTATCCCGCAGCTCGTACGCGCGGCTGCGTGAGACGCCGGTGACGTCGATGATCTGCTTCGTCGTTGGATGCGGCAGCTTCAAGCTGCGGAGGCACCGGTACGCGGCCAACAACAGCGCAGCGGTGAGAAGAGGCGAGACAGAATGTGGGCGATCGGCTACAGCGTTCATGGGTCCTTTCGATCTGTGCTGGCGTTTTGTTCAAACTCACCATGCTTCAGTTCGGGAAGGGCCTCTATTGTTTTGACCCCTTACGAACCAGCAGCCAGCATGATCAGGTCAAAAGGGCGAGCCAGTGGACCGGCAGACTGAGAGCGCCTCACACGGCACCCGTCACGCTGGTTGCACGCCTCGGGATAGTTGCGGTCCCGAGGGCAACCAACTCGCC
>JAFCZD010000883.1 GCA_019314525.1 Deltaproteobacteria bacterium | reverse complement strand
CACCAGAGCGGACCAGCTCCAAGCGCTGTATGCGCGAAAGGAGCAAGCGCTCGACCACCCCTCGCAGGCTTTCGCTGGCGCCAGAACCAAGCTGGACAACCACCACCAAATCCGTGCGATAGGCGCCTGGAGCCTTCGCCCTCATCACATGGAGCAGCTTCGCCTGCACCTTGGACGCAAAGTCATCCACCAAGGTGTCCAAGGTTCCAGACCTCGCGCCTGCGAGGCTCTCTGCTCCTCCCAGCAAACATCCCGCACCTACGAGGAGCAGCGCGAGGCCACGGCAGCACTCGTGCATGCGTCTCACGGCAACCCACCTCCCATGAGCAACGAATTTGGGTCCACTTGATCGGGGGTGGAGGCCGTCTCCTTGGGTTCGGTCCCCTCCACGAAGACCTCTTCAATGGCCCCCATAGCGTCAGCGGCGTTAGGGGCCGCGAGGAGGCCAGTGACAGGGTCGATGCGGTGAACCACGACCTTTGGAGGTTGCGCGAAGGGCAGCTTGGGTTGGTGGCGTAGAGCCTTGCGCATGAAACGAACCCAAATCGGCAGCGCCGCACGTCCACCGGTCTCTTTGCGCCCAAGCCCGCCTTTGCGACGACGGTCGTAACCCACCCACACCGCAGTGACGAGCTGGGGAGTGAAGCCAACGAACCAGGCGTCTTGCTGCTCATTGGTGGTGCCCGTCTTACCAGCCACAGGCCGCCCAAGACGTCGCGCGCGGCGTGCTGTGCCCTCCTCCACTACAGATCGCATCATCTGAGTAAGCACATAGGCAACCTCTGGCGCGAGAACCTGAACCCGCTGCGATGGGGTCGCGTCGTGTTTTCCAATGCGTTTGATGAAGAAAGGCGAGATACGCTGGCCGCCGTTGGCGATGGTTGCATAGGCACTAGCGAGTTCCACCGGTAGGACCTCGCTGGTGCCCAAAGCAATGCTCGCGTTCTGGCTGAGCTTGGAGCTGATGCCCATGCGATAGGCGAAGCTGCGCACGCTATCCACCCCTAGGGCCAAGATCAGCTGCCCAGCGATGGTGTTGACCGAGTGCGCCAACGCCACACGAAGCCGCATGGGTCCCCGGTATCTGCGATCGAAGTTCTGTGGGTTCCAGCCACCAGGGATCGGTGTATCGTTGACAATGGTGGCCGGCGTATAACGTTTGCTCTCCAGGGCAGCGCCATAGACAAAGGGCTTGAACGTGGAGCCAGGCTGCCGCTTGGCGCGCAAGGCCCGGTTGAAGCCTCCCGGCCGAAACCTATAGCCACCCACCAACGCCAGAACTTCCCCGCTACGTGGGTCAATGGCTATGAGCGCCCCTTGAGGTCCAGGAGCGAAGCCATAGGAGATATCACCAGCCGCTGTCTTGGTGGCCTGCAACCGCAAGAGGTCGCCCACCGCGAAACGTCGGGAGAGCACCTCCCCTTGGGGGTTATAACGTTTGTCGTCCATCGCCACAGAGACCTTGCGGTGTCCCAGGTCAACCTCAACAACTTGTTGGCGCTCTTTGATGCCCACCACCAAGCCGCGATAATTGCGTGCATCCACCCTCGACCTGCGCTTCTTCAAAGCGTCTTCAAGGCGTTTGTTGCTCTTGGCCAGACGACGGAGGAGCTTGGCCCGCTTGGCTGGTTTGACCTTTCGCAGCCCATGCCGTAGCCCCTGGCGCCGGTCAAGGGCGCGCAGCCCCTCCTCCAGCGCCTCCCGGGCCGCCACTTGCAGCTTCACGTCCACCGCGGCGGTGACCACCGTGCCCAAAGTTGGCAGTTTCTTCTCACCAAACTCTTCCACCAAACGCGCCCGCACCAGATCGGTGTATTCAGGGGCCGCGTTGAGGAACCCCTTCCGCCGACGTGTGATACGAATGGGGTCTTGCACCACCTTCTTCGAGACCTTCTCGGAGATGAAGTGATGGCGCGCCATCTGCCTCAACACGTAGGTCTGACGCCTCTTGGCCCGCTTGGGGTGTTTCACTGGGGAGAGACGCTCAGGAGATTGAGGCAACCCGGCCATCATCGCACATTCGGCGAGCCCGAGCTGTGAAACATCTTTTCCAAAATAGAAACGCGACGCCTCTTGAACGCCATAGCGCCCATGGCCGAAGTAGATCTGGTTGAGATAGAGATGCAGGATCTCGTCCTTGGAGAGTTCGTTTTCCAGCTGCCGAGCGAGGATCACCTCCTGCATCTTGCGCTTGATGGTGCGGCTCGCCGTGAGGAAATAGGTCTTGATCAGCTGTTGGGTGATCGTGCTCCCGCCTTGGGCGAAGCGCCCCGCGCGCACATTGGCGAAGAACGCTCGGAGCATGCCAAGGTAATCCAACCCGCGGTGTTTGTAGAAATGCCCGTCCTCTGCAGCCACCACCGCCTTCACCAGCAGCTTGGGAATACGGGCAAAGGGCACCACCGTGCGCCGCTCTGCGGCGATTTC
>JAFCZD010000040.1 GCA_019314525.1 Deltaproteobacteria bacterium | reverse complement strand
GACGTGGTCTATCTTGCAGGGTCAGGCGAAAAAACGGTGCGCATCTTCTCCAGTGATGGTGCGGCGGGCATCACCGTTCTGGAATCTACAGGCGATTTTCTCCAAGGAAGCATCCCTCCCGAGATCGGCCAACTGAAGAACTTGCAGGATCTACAGCTCCACCGCAACGAGTTCATTGGGAGCATCCCCTCCGAGTTGGGCCAACTTTCGAAATTGAAGAACTTGAGACTGGATCGCAACCAGCTCACTGATAGCGAACCGGGAGCGTTTTCCGGCCTGCTGGCTATTGACTACATCAACGTGCGAGAAAACCAACTTACCCAACAAGCAGTAGACAGCATCATCAATGACATCTACCAGGACCGTGGCAAACACATGAGCTGGAGAAAGGACCTTTACTTGAACTTCGATAACGCCGCGCCAAGCCAGACAGGATGCGTTCAGATGAACGATCTAAACACCAACTATGGATGGATGATCTATACAGAGGGCTGCTAAGTAAGCTCGTCGAAACAAACCGACGTCTTAAGCCTTGCCGCTCTCTTCAAAGAGCGAGATCAAAAATGCTCGCTCTTCTGGATCGAGCTCGGTGAAGCGCACGGC
Source organism: Deltaproteobacteria bacterium (assembly GCA_019314525.1). GTDB lineage: Bacteria > Myxococcota_A > Polyangia > JAFCZD01. The sequence goes on along the minus strand of JAFCZD010000040.1, from coordinate 19,640 downwards.
GAAGGTCCCCTTGCCTCCCTCTGCGCTGGGTTCATGTCCCACAACTTGCGCGCTGAGATCGACGACGCGGCGCTCGTTCTCGACCACCAACCGTAGCTGAACCTCGCGGCCCACAGAGGGTGGCTCCTCGGCCAAAAGATGCATCTCTTCGGGCCCGAGGCTCTGGCTCAAGAAGAAGTCCGGCGTGCCTGCGTCCATCTCTTCAACCCAGGCGCCGTAGGTGCTTCGTCGTTCGATCATCAGCGTCTCCCTGCTTGGTCCACGCGTCCACTACAAGCCACACAGCGAGATGGTGCAAATTTTTGCCCACAAACACACAGTATCCTACATCGTCCTCTGCGTTCATCATGGGACCACTGCCAGAGTGGAAAGTCGTCCCCACCCGGTCTAGCATTGGCGTTGTGCAACGACGACTCCTTCCACACACACTGTTGTTGCTCGTGTTCTCGGCGCTGATGACAACGCCCCGTTCTGCGAGCGCCCTCGATTTGAAAAAGCGCTATGAACGAGAGCTCGTGCACTGGGGTCTACAACGCGCTGGACTAACGATTGACCCTGCCCCCAAAGGCAAGGCCATCTCTCGCGTCGTCGTCTTGCGGCAAGACATCATCGCCAAAAGCGACCCTTGGCCCTCGCTGCTCAACTACCTTCACGTTACCACCCGCGACACTGTGGTGCGCCAGGAGGTCTTGCAGCGGCCCGGTGATGTTTTCGCCCCTAGCCTCGCCGCCGAGACAGAGCGCAACCTGCGCAAGCTCTTGATCCTCGGCGTGGCCCGCGTTCTTCCCTGCCGAGATGCCAACCCCTCCAAGGTCGTGCTCCTCGTCGTCACCAAAGACGTGTGGTCCCTGCGACTGAACATGGTCTACAGCCAAACGGGGTCGATGGTGCACGGCCTCGACTTCACCCCAACGGAAGCGAACTTCCTCGGGCGCAACAAACAACTCAGCTTGCACCTCGCCCTGCGGCAGTTGGATCTAAGCAGCTTCACGCTCTTCGATGGGATCACCCTCGGCCAGCGCTTCATCGATCAACGTCTCTTGGGTAGCCGTGTCCGCCTCTATCAGGCCTTTGACCTCTACATCGACGGCAACGTGCCGTGCGGCGGCTGGATTGGCACAAGCGACGTGGCGAGCACTGAGGGTGAATGGTGCCCCTCAGGACAAAATGGAGAGCTCGCTGGCGGGTTTGCTCGGTTGCGCCTCGAACGCCCCCTCTTCTCCCTCGCCACACGTTGGGGCTTCTTCGTGGATGGCTGGATCGACGTCAATCAACGCCGCCGGTACCTCCAAGACGGATCCCTAGCCACCGTCTCCGACGAGCGCGTTGATGAGTCGCAACGCCATCATCTGCCCCTCATCTACGACTCCCGCCGCTTCGTGGGAAGCTTTGGCGTCACGCGTTCAGTGGGGAGCGGCATCAAGCACGACATGACCTGGGGCATGCTCGCCTATCGCCTGCGTTTCAGCGCGCCTGCTGGCGTACCCTATCAGGGCACTAACCTCAGTTTTTTCCAAAGCTCTGTGCTGCCCCGCAGCGAGACAGCGGCAGCCTTCTATCTGCGCTACAGCGTCCGCCCTTGGCGCTACGTGCGGCTGCGCAACGTCGACACCTTGGGACTGAGCGAAGACTTCGCTCTAGGCCCCAAAGGTGCAATCGAAGTCCGCTTCGCCCAGAACCTCGAGGCAGCCACCCAAGGCTTCATCGAGGTCTTGGGCAACGCCGCCTATACCTGGCGCTGGGGAGAGGACCTGCTGAAGGTCGCCGGAGACGTGATCACCCGCTACCAGCTCAACGCGGACGGCGATACCTCGACACCATGGGTCAACACGCGGATCAGCGGCGCGCTGATCAACGTCTCGCCGCCGCTCTGGATCGGCCGGCTGCACACCCGCGCGGCCATGCTCTTGCGCGAGGATGACCTCGATCACAACGCCACGCTCTTTGACAGCGGGCTTGTTCGTGGCTACCCCGCGACCAACCTCCGCGGCCGCAACGCCTTTGCGCTCAATGTCGAATACCGAACACGCCCCATCAACGTGCTCACCATGCACCTCGCGGGCGTGCTCTTCTACGACGCAGGAACCGTCTTTGGCGCTTGGCTCCCCGGCCAAGAGTCAAACCAAAACTTCGTCTATCGCCACAGCGTCGGCGTTGGCCTGCGGGCGCTCTTCCCCCAATTCGATCGTCAGTCGCTGCGCGTTGATATCGGTTTCCCTCTCACGGCTGACCTGCGCGGGAGCGTGGGCACGTTTCTATCGCTCTCGTTTGGTGCCGCCTTCGTGGGCGTGACGCCACCGCCGGGCTTCGCAGCTACGGGCTTCTAGGGCCACAGGCTCTGAGAGCGACTGACTCAATGGGCCTCACCCCAATGCCGCCCCCACGCAATGTCCACAGCCAAGGGCACATCGAGGGCCATCACGCCCATCATCGCTTCACGTACGACCCCAGCGACCTCTTCAGCGCGCTCCTCGGGCACCTCGAGCACCAGCTCATCGTGCACGGTCAGGATCATTCGCGCGCCCGTGGGCGCCAGAGCCGCCTCAACCGCGATCATCGCCAGTTTGATCAAATCCGCGGCTGTACCCTGGATAGGCGTGTTTCGCGCCATGCGCTCGGCAGCAGCGCGAGCCGTGTAGTTCCGGGCCGTAATATCGGGCAAAGGACGACGGCGACCCAGCAGCGTGTGTACCATCCGTGTCTTCTTCGCCTCAACGATGGTCTCGTCCATGAAGGCTCCCACCCGAGCGTAGCGCTCGAAGTAGCCCTCGATGTAACGGGCCGCCTCTGAGCGGGGGATACGCAGCTGTCGCGAGAGCCCCCAATCCGTCTGGCCGTAAATCACGCCAAAATTGACCGCCTTCGCGACTCGGCGCTGCTCCGGGCTAACCTCAGAGACCTCCACGCCAAAGACCTCAGCCGCGGTGCGAGCGTGCACGTCTTCGTTATCGCGGAAAGCGTTCAAGAGCCGTTCATCGCCTGAGAGGTGGGCCAAGATCCGCAGCTCTACCTGGGAGTAGTCAGCCGACAGGAGAAGATATCCTTCTGGTGCGACAAATGCGCGGCGGATCTCTCGACCGAGTTCAGTGCGAATAGGGATATTCTGCAGGTTCGGATCCGAGCTGCTCAAACGCCCCGTGGCCGTGATGGCCTGGTTGAACGACGTATGAACCCTCTTGGTGCGCCGGTCCATCAGCTGTGGCAGGGCATCCAGGTAGGTTGACTTGAGCTTGGAGAGGGTGCGGTACTCCTCAATCTGCTCGGCGATGGGGTGCTCCAAGGCCAGGTCTGCGAGCACATCAGCATCCGTGGAATATCCCGTCTTCGTTTTTCGGCCGGCCGTCAGACCGAGCTGCTCGAAGAGCAGCTTCTGCAGCTGCTTTGGCGAGTTGATATTCACCGCCCAGCCTGCGGCTGCGCGCACACCCTGCTCAAGCTCCGCCAAGGTGCTCACCAGCCCCGAGGAGAGCCCCTCCAGAACGCTGGCGTCGAGGAGGCAACCCGCGCGCTCCATCTTGGAAAGGATGGGCGCTAGGGGCAACTCGATGTGCCGGTAGAGCCCACTGAGAGCCTCGTCCTTGGCCAGCGTGTCATCCAGAGCCGCTCCCACGACGAGGGTCACCTGAGCTACTTCACAAGTGCAGCGAGCCACCGCGTCGATGGGGCTCTCGTCGACCCTCGACTTCGTGCCCAGCTCGGCTTTGCGGTCGAGCATCTCATGGCCGAGCAGATCCCGTGCGACGCGCGCCAGGGAATGGTCATTTCGAGAGGGCGCGCCCACATAGGAGGCCAACAGCGGGTCCCCTCCGCGCTGCGTGACGCCTGCTTCCTCTGCCCCCAATAATGTTAGCGTGCGCTTGATATCGTGGGACCACATCGCAACGGACTGGTCCTCGAGCAGCGGCTTGAGGGTCGCAAGGAGATCTTCCACTCCAATTTGACGCGGGACACCGAGATAGACATGAGATGTCGGCACATAACAAGTCTGCTGGCCGGCGCTCGAAGCGTCTCCCCATGCCATCCCCATGCCTACCAACTCGGGCAGCCCACCGCGCACGCTCACCGCCTCGGGCGCGAGGGCGAAACGCTGGCTCTGGGTGATGGAAGCCACCACCTCTTGCAGCTCCTCTAGCTCGAGGATGACCCGATGCTTGCTGCGTTTGAACATGTCTCCTGGGCTAAGGCGAGCCCTCAAACGCCCAAACTCGAGCTCGCCGAAGCGACGCCAGAGTCCCGTTTCGTCGCTGCTTTGGCGCTCAAGATCCTCAATGCCAACCTCAAGGGAACAGTCTTCCACGAGCGCCACCAACTGGCGTGAGAGCCGCGCTTGGTCCGCGTTCTCGCGAAGATTCTCCTGCAGCTTCTTGCCCTTCACCTCGTCAACCGCTGCGAGGACTCCTTCGAGGTTGGTATGGGCCGCTAACAACTTCGTCGCGGTCTTTGGCCCCACCCCACGCACACCGGGCACGTTGTCACTGCTGTCCCCCACCAGCGCCAACCAATCCCCCAATTGCTCAGGGAGCACTCCAAACTTCTCCTGGACCTGCTCAGGACCAAACACTCGTTCCTTCATCGTGTCCAAGAGGCGGACGCCCTCGCCCACCAGCTGCATCAAGTCCTTATCGCTGCTGACAATGGTCGCGTCGATGCCCGCAAGGCGCGCCTGACGCGTGAGGGTGGCGATGATGTCATCGGCCTCATACCCCTCCTTTTCGAGGGTCGGGATACGGAAGAGGCCCAGGAGTTCTTTCACGAGGGGGAATTGGGCCTTCAAATCGTCTGGCACCGGCGGTCGGTTGGCTTTGTACTCCGAGTACATCTTGCGCCGGAAGGTCGAGGCCCGACCGCTGTCGAAGATCGCCGCCACATAATCTGGCTTGTGGTCATCGAGCAGCCGAAAGAGCATATTACAGAATCCGTAGGCGGCTCCCGTCGGTTGCCCCGAGATCGTGGTCAAAGGGGGCAACGCATGATAGGCCCTAAAAATGAAGCCTGGTGTGTCGATTAGAAAAAGTTGCTTTGCTTGGCTCTCAGAGGTCATGAGAACGCTTCTAGCACAGCTTCGCACTGTGGGTAACGTCAGCGCCATCCTTGGCGCCTGCCTTGGCGTCTGCGCCAGCTTCTCCGCCTGCACGCCTCAGCCAGCCCCCGTAACACCGCGATATGACCCCGCGGTGGCCGAGCTAGAGCGCTTGCTACAACGTTCGAGCCCTGGCGAAGACCTGCAGGGGTGTCTAGCCCGCGCTCGTGAGAAGAGTTCGTGCGCAGCACCAAGCCGCCAGCGCACCTTCCCGGTCAAGGTCGCGCTCGACCCCCGCTATCAACGACAATGGCCCCACTGGCGCAGACGCCTCAAGAACACCTTTGGCTGCGTCAATCGACTCTACACCAACACCGGCGTGCGCTGGCGCATCTCCACGATCACCCCCTGGGACCCAAAAGAGCACCGGCACCAGCTCTACCCCCTACTCCACCGCTTGCGCCATGAGGTCCCCCCTGAGCCTGGAGCGTTTCGCCTGGGGATCTCGGTGTGGGAGGAGCGGCGCATCTACCGCGTAGCAGGTGGAGAGATCGGCTTGAGCCAGGCCGGTGCTTGCGTGGTGCCGTCTTGGCCACGGGTAGAAAACGACTGCGTCATCATGGCCCACGAGCTCGGGCATCTCATCGGCGCGCGGCACGTTCCTGGCAAGCATTGGGTGATGGGGTGGGCTGCGCACCCCTTTCATCTCCCTGCAGCCAACCCTCTGGCTCGGGTGATCGCCACCTACCGCTTTCATCCGCGTAACGTGCTGGCGATGAACGTCCATGCTGGTGCCCCAGTAACACCTCAAGGCGTTCGAGTGAGCCCTGTCTGTGCTGCCATGCTCACCACGGTGGACCGCTGCTACGGCTTCTGAGTACAGCTGTCAGCGCAGCGGAAGCTCGAACTTGAGCTCAAGACGCGCGCGTGACGGGTTGTCCTGTTCGCGGTCAAGGCGAGTGGAGAGCTGCTCGAAGCGGCCCACCAGCTTGAGGTAGTCGTGAAGCTTCTGGCGCACCGATCCCTCGCTTCGTGATCCCCCCACCATATCTTTTTCATACTCACCACAGATCTCGAAGGATCCAATGCGCTTGCAGCCACGAGCCGTCACGGTCTCCGTGCCCACCTCCAAACGCACGAGGTCAAGCCCAGTGGCCTTCTTGATGGGGTCCTCGAGCATCGAAGAGAGCAACATGCTCGAAAGAGCCTTCACCTGCGCGTCAGCTGCTCCTGCAGCGGGTGAGCCTTGAGCACCGCTGTTGAACTCGTTGCGCAACTGGTCGGTGGTGCGCCCAGTGGCCAGCAGCGCGAGGATCTGACCGCGGTCGAGGGTGGGCTGGCTGGTGAGGATCATCTGCAAGCCCTTCTTGAAGCTCCCCTTGAGGTGAAGCCGAATGACATACTCCGTCCCATTGCGATCGATATGTTGCGATTCAGCTTCGATGCTCAGCTCGGCTTCGTCAGGGGGGTCCTTTTCCACAAAGACGATGGACCCGCGGTCAACATCGTAGCGTCCGCGCAAGAAGGGAGGCTGAACCCGCCCCGTCTCCACACGCACAACCCCATCAATGCGCGACTTGGGCAGCGTGCCGGTGACTGTGAGCGCTGTTTGCAGACCGAGATCGCCATAGCGATTTTTCACCTTGAGCTGTCCAGTGGAGCGCACCGTCAAGCAAAGACCAAGATTGGTGAGGAAGTCGGATCCCTCCCAGAAGGGTTGGTCCTCCTCCTGGACGCGAGGCTTGATCACCGCGTTCTTGAGGATGTCGAACTCCCGCACATAACGAGCGTCGAGGATGTCCAGCTTGCCCTTGAGCATCAACCCCCGGCCCTGGGCCTGCTGGTCGAGCTTGGAAAACGCGCAGCGCAGTGAGCCTGCGGCAGCGCTGGGATCCCCAACGAGCGTCAGGTCGGCGTTAAACTCTGCAGAGTAGACTTTGGGCTCTCTTTGGGGGAGATTTCGCCCGCGGATCCGCAAGAAAACATCGATAATCTTCCCCCGATCAAAACGGGCCTCCCCTGAGACACGAACCCGGCCTTCGTCATAACGCCCAATGACCGGCTTCACCGTCTCCAGATGGGATCCAGTCAGTCGCACGTGCGCGCTCGAAATAGTGATCGTGCGGCCCAAGCCCCGCGGTCGCACCTCCACGTGGTTGCGCCGCCCAATCTTGAGTTCTCCCGCAAACTGCGGGTCTGCGAGCATGCCCTTGACGCGCATATCGATCTGGGCGCTCCCTGCCGCGTGAGAGAAGACATCTGGCGCCAATAGGCGCAAGAGCCGCACGTTCAACGCGCCACCGACACGTAGGTCGTACATGGCGTGTTCTTGGCGTCCAAAAGCGATCCCACCCGCATTTTCGAGCCGCCCACTCGCGGTGAGTTCATCGCCGTCAACTCGAAAGATCAGCCGCTGCAGGTGGGCCGCCTTGGGTGTTAAACGCAGCTCAGCGCGGGGAATCTCGATGGCCCGATCGAAGCGCTGTAGGTCGATGCGCACCTGGTCCAGCCTCAGCCGCCCAGACATATTCAAGCGCTGGAGCGGACCTGTCACACGAACATCAGCCACGGCCTTACCTGTGACGCGCTTGACGTGGCGCGCGAGAAAAAACTCGGCGATGCCCAGAGGAACCACGCCGCGCAACTGCAGGTCCGAGTTCTTGGCGCCAATAAAGCCACCCACAGAAAACTTAGCCTGCTCCTTCCCTTTGCCGGGAACGGATGAAACCATCTCAGCCGTCACCACATGAGCACGGTTCCCATTGTAGGTGACCAGAAGATCATCCTGATTGCGCAGTCGGATCGCCCTCCGGGTGCGGCTCCCTCGCGGCCGATACACCATGGAGAGGTCAACCTCAGAGAAGCGCGCGTTGACCCAGGTCAGGCCGCGCTGATCATCGAGGTCCACGGCCACCCGCCCGCTGACAAAGCCTCGAATCTTCCCCAGGCGCTGAAACTCAGGCAAGAGTCGGTGCATGGGAAAGCGCCTGATACCAACCTTGAGATGCAAGCTCGCCCGAGGCTTGCTCAAAGCGAATCCATCAATACGCAAGAGATCACCCAGGAGCGCGCCCTCAATGCGAATCGTGTCGGAGCCCGGGGTCAGCTTGAGCCAGCCGCCGCCAAGGCGGGCCCCACGAATACTCGTATTACTCAGCTTGAGCTTGCCTGCGAGGCGTGGGGCGTCGATATCGCCATCCGCCTTGAGTTCACCGCTCAGAAGCCCGCGAATGTTCAATTCGGGGTGTTTGAGGCCAGGGATCCCCTGCAGCGGAAAGGCCTCCGGCCGCAAATGGAGCGCGATGGTCTTGTCAAAGAAGACATCACCCCAGCCTCGAATTCTCCCACCCGCTGGACGGGAAAGCGCCGCTTCGTAGATAGAAATGCGGTCCGGGAGCAGCCCAATGCGCGCTCTGACCTGCCGATAGCGTTCGTTCGCCACTACTAAATCGTCAGCTCTGAGGGTGGCTGATCCCTTCAAGTTCTCCAATTGCCCGGAGAGATCAATATCAGCATCAACTTGGGCTCGAGCCTCTTGGCTGCCCACGAGCTCGGCGAGGGAAAAGTGTCTCGCGCGTAAGCTCGCTTGTAGCGTCGGGCGCTTCAACGGCTGGTCAATCCCCCCGCGAAACAGGTGCAAACAGGCAGATCCGCGCAGCGTCCCCCCATATCCCGATGAGCGAATCTTCGAGAGCTTCAGACGACCCTCATGAAACCCCACCTCAGCCCGAACACGATCGAGGCGCTGAGCACCATAGCCAACACGTTGCGCGTCTATGGTACCCGTAGCGGACAATCGTGGATAACGTCCCGTAATGCGGACGCTCCCCTTGGCCGATGAGACGCTGTCGACTCCAAAGGCGGTGCGCATCCAACGCCCTAGTCGTGCCAAATCGAACGCAAGATAGAGGTTGACCGCCTTGCGTTTGAGTTGAATGGAGCCCCTCCCCCGCACGCGATTGCCGTCACCTGAGAGCGTCAACCCTGCGAGATCGACAATCTCGGATCCGAGGTGGATGCTGCCCTTCAGGCCCAGCTTACGGGGGATGGGATCACGCCGGCGCGGGCGCCGCTGAAGTTCGAGGTCCACCACCGCCAGACCAGCCTTCGCAGCGCCGAGGCGGCCTTTGACGGTGACCTTTCCCGAGACCTTCCCTCGCAGGGCAGGAACCAAGGCGGCTGGGTCAACGCCTGCCAACTTCAACTCAGCCTTCCACTCCCCATTCTGAAAGACCAGAGCCCCCCCACCCTCGGCTTTTCCCCCAAGCATTTGCGCTGAAACACCAGAGAGATCAATGCGGTCTTTGGCGACGTCCACCACGGCCTTGGCGGCGATCTCCTCTATGTTCACGCCAGCCAGAGTGGCCCGTACAGATGCCACCGTTGCGGTAATCTTCGGTTCTTCCGCCAAGCCATGGATCTGAAAATTCACACTTGATCGCCCGCCGAGGGGCAGCCCAAAGAGATGAGCCGCGAGGGTAGCGCCTTGGTCAATTCGGCCCTCGATGGAGAGCGTGGGTTCGCCTTCAAAGAGGCTGCCAAGCCCTCCACTTGCCTTGAGAGGGCTACCGCCCACGTCTCCGCGGAATTCAGCCACCGAGAGGCGCTGCCCTTCGATGCGAACGTTATGTGCGCGCAACTTCTTGAGCGCAGCCTTCATGGAGTGTTGCTCGATCCGCCCATCTCCCGCGCGCAAATCCCGCGCATGTAGCTTCAGCCCGTCATGGGAGACGTCTCCTTTAATTTCGAGGCTCGCCCGAGTGGACACCTTGGCTATGACGATGCGCGTGCGATCAATGTGCAACTCGAAGTCCACCTGATGAATGTACACATCTTCAAAACGGAGGAGCGGCGCGCCCTTGCCTGGTGCCTTCTCCTGGGTGCTTTCTTTTGGGTCACTGAATGTGGGGAGAAAAGCCTCGGCGATGCCTAGGTAGGTCTCACCTGCATCTTCCTCACGGACCACCCTGACACGGCCACCATGAATGTGGACCTCGGGGATGATGAACTCTCCACGCGCGAGGATCGCCCAGAGGCGAACCTTGGCGCCAACGCGATCCACGCTGATCACCTCTCCCCCATTGGGGGCAAGGATCCGCACACCTTCCATTTCCACTGGCGTCGCCGTACCCAGCGCAAGGTCAGCCAAAGCACGCACTCTCCAATGAATGCGCCGAACGGTGATGGTCCCTTTGAGTTCTTTTGTGAGCAGCTTCGAAACCCGCTGCCCAAGGGCCTCGTCGTTTTGGGTGAGATACGCCCAGCCAACCGCGATCCCCACCAGGCACACCACCACGGAGAACACCACGAACAAGCGGAAAGGCCACCGCGATTTTCGCGCGACCTCTTCGCTCTCACCTTCGCTCTCACCTTGGTGCTCACCTTGGTGCTCACCTTGGCCCTGATCTAGGCCCTTACGCTTCACAGTTCCGCTGTGCCTCCTGTTTGTCTCTCCAATGTGCCAATTATACACGGACAGAGCGATGGCGCCGCAATCTCACGTTATCCCAACGTTTCTGATAAAGTGGCAGCGCATGTTCTCTCCTCGCAAACCCCGCGCGCTTCACTGCATCCTCTTGATGGCATTTTGCGTGTGGTGTGCTCCATCGATGGCCAAGGCCGAAGCCAAAGGGGGGCTGCGCTTTGCGGGTGAGGTCGTGGACAACCCACGAGATCTCGAGGCCCTCCTCAACCTTGACCCACTGAACAGCAAAATGTGGGCTCTTGTGCTCACGCGCCTGCCCCGTTGCGACAAACAGGTCGCGGCCGTAAGCACCTCTGCGCAGGATGTGCCGAACCGCACGCGGCGACTCCTCGATGAACTTGGTTATTGTGTAGAGCGTGTGGAGGCTCGCCCGGAGGGGCCCACCCTGCGACTGAAACGACAGACGGTGGTGCGGAAGGTCTTCGTACGAGGCAACTGGCCGCTCTTTGAGGAAGATGTGCTGCGCCGTGTGCGTTTTCGAACAGGCCAGCGTCTCCCACCCGCAGGCCCTGCCAGGGTCAAAGCCATAAAACGTGAGCGGCGACGACTCCAACGCTTCCTGGAACGTGAGGGCTATCCCCGCAGCAAAGTCGCGATACGTTGCGACAAACCAGATTCCTCTGGACGCGTTGATGTGCGGATTCGGCTCTCCAAAGGTAAGCGTTATCAGGTGGGAGAGGTCAAGCTCACGCCTGTGGGTCTCTCGAGGGAGGCGTCGCGCTCTTGGGAGCCGGCTATCCCTCGCAAGGAGATCACCGACCTCTTTCGCAACAAGATCGCCTTTCTTGGCTTCAAGCGCGCCTTTTCAACCGACCGCTTCAAAGAGAATATCGAGCGCCTGGTGAAACGCTATCACCAGCGAGGGTTTCCAGGAGTTCGCATCAAAGGCGAGTACAGGCTCGATGAGAAGCTGCCAGCAAGCCGCGCGGTGAGGGTCTCGCTCTCCATCCAAGAGCGCAAGAAGGTGCTGGTGGAGTATGAGGGCAATGCCCACCTCGCAGCCACCAAGCTCAACAAGCAACTCACGCTCTTCACCTCAGGTTCCTATGATGACTACGAGCTCGCTGAGAGCGCCAAGAAGATGGTTCGTCTCTATCGTTCTGAAGGCTATCTCCAGGCCCGGCTGCGCTTCTCTCGCGAACAGATGGCCCTTGAGGAAGGCAGAGCCCGAGACCGGGTGATCTTCCATATTCACGAGGGGCGCCAATTTCGGGTGGAGAGGGTGAGGTTCCGTGGGAACACGCAAATCTCCGACAAAGCTCTGCGGAAGGCAGTGAAGACTGTGCCCTACCCCTGGTTTTTTGGCCTAGGCGAGGGTGGATTCGTCACGCTGCGACAGATACGCCAGGACGTCAAACGCCTCGAGGAGCACTACCAGCAGCGAGGTTTTTCTCGTGTCAAAGTGCAGGGCGAGGTCGCACCAAATCCACAACTCCTGGGCCTCCCCGGCGCCCTGGCGCTGGCCCTCGGGTCAAAGCAACCTGGCGGCAGCGGAAAGGCCTATGTACGCTTCACCATCCGCGAGGGAGCCCAAGTTCAGGTTGGAGAGGTTGCCCTCGAGGGTATTCGCGGCCGTGACGCAAACCGTGTGCGTCAACAGTTGAAGCTGCGCAAGGGGCGCCCCTTCACGCCAGCCCTCCTCAAAGAAGAGAAGGCACGCATCGTCCGCTTCTTCGCTGAGCGTGGTTTCCCCTATGCGCAGGTCAGCGCCATGGAGAGCTTTGATGAAGACGTGCAGCAACAGGTCGATGTGCGCTTCACAGTCGCCAGAGGAGAACCTGTCCGCTTTGGTGGGGTCTTTCTTCGCGGCAACTCCGCCACGAAAGCCTTCGTTCTGCGCCGAGCCATGGCCTTCAAGCCTGGGGACATCTTTGATATTTCAAAGCTGGAGCGTTCAGAGCGCAATCTACGCAAGCTTGGCATCTTCGACTCTGTACGACTCCAACTCCTTGGCGTGCGCTTGCTACGCACGACCATCCCAGTCCTCGTTCGTGTTGAGGAGCGTTACGACAACTATGGAAAGATCGCTCTTGGCGGCGGCTACAGCACAGATAACCAGCTCTTCGGGACCGTGGGCTACACATGGCGGAATTTTTGGGGGCTTGGCGCTAGCCTTGAGGCCAAGGGAGAGTTTGGAGTCGAAATCCAGAGTTCAAACCTGAATATCCACTACCCCCGCCTCTGGGGTACCGAATGGGCCACGGACCTCAACTTCTTCTTGCGTAACGAGATCACCGAGCGCCTCGGCGATATCTTCACCTATGGTGCCGCGTTGACCTTCAGCCGAGTTCTTCTCCTGCGGATCCGGGGCTTCGTGCGATACGAGATCCGTCAAATCGAGACGGAGGAACCCCTCAACCGCCCTCCAGGCCCTGTCAACGAGCGCAGCACCCGCTCAGTGCAAACCCGCACGGGGGCCTTCTCCGCTGGTGTCATCTATGATCACCGTGACCAGCCCTTAACCCCCACGCGGGGCGTGCGCTTGGAGACGTCCGTTCGTGGAGCGTCGAACTATTTTGGAGGCACCGACGATTTTCTGACGCTCAAGGTCTACGGTCAGGGCTTCATCCCCCTGCCTTGGGGCATCACCATCGCGATGGGTCTCCGTTATGACCATGGCTTCCCCCTCGGCGGAGCCGTGGTGCTCCCCAAGGTCGAGCGCTTCTTCGCCGGAGGTGACACGACCATCCGCGGAGTCGAAGAGGACCGCGCCTTCGCCGAGCGCATCGAGAGCCCGCTCAGCCCTCTAGGAGGCACATCTCTGGTAAAGCTCGTGCCCCTCGGAGGGAATATTCGCCTGCTGACCAATATCGAGTTGGTCTTCCCGCTCTGGAAACTCAAGCTGATCGGGTTCCCCTTGCTGGGCGCGGTATTTCTCGATAATGGCGTCGTCCTCAACTCCCTCGAAGACTCCCATTGGGAGGATTTTCGCCACAGCCTAGGCGTGGCGATTCGGCTCAACACCTGGGTCGGCTTCCTCAGCTTGGAGTATGCTTGGCCTTTGGATCCAGAGCTTGGGGATCCACGTGGAGGGCGGCTCCACTTCAACTTTGGCTTCATCTTCTAGATCAGCCGACGAGGCGCTCCACGAGCGCGACATACTTCTCCATCGCGCTGTCCTGAGGCACGCCCTTCTCCTTACCCCAGGCATCATATTTGGCGCGCCCTTTCATATCGAGCATGCCAGGACGTTTCCCCTGGACGTCACCCATGCTCCCTTGTTTGTAGAGCGCATAGAGTTGCAGCAGGGTGTGATTATCCGGGGTCTTGCTGAGGGTCTTGACCTGTACTTGAGCAGCAGAAAATTTCTCTTGGATGGACATCTTCTCTCCCAAAGCTCCGCGCTCACGGGCGCGAAGAAGGTTGTTCAGTGCTATGAGCGGGCCGGCTTACCATAATGTGGCAAGATGCGCGGCGGCCACAGCCCCACACCATGGGGCAAAGGCACAACATCTACCGACTCCCCCTCCATACCGAGTCGCAGAGCCCCGCCGGCAGCGAGCACCTTTCGATGAACATAGCCCAGCCCGATGAACGCCTCGTCACCAGGGTTACGAGCGACAGAGGTGACGCGACCTGCGGCCTCCTTGAGCGGATGGGACAGCTCCGATCCCGCGACCGGTTGCTGCCTCGTGTGGAACACCAGGCCAACCAATCGCCGATTGACCTGGCCCCGATTGTGGATCCGGCAGACAGGCTCCTGCCCGATATAGCAACCCTTGTCAAAGCTGACCCGCGCCAACTGGCCGGCCTCCAAGAGCAAGGTCTCCTCGTTGACGTCATGGGGGAAACAAGGGCTACCCGCCTTCACCCGCAGAACCTCGTAGCTGGTAGCATCCATGGCTGCGAAACCCTGTGCGACAGCCCAGGCGAGGCTTTCAGCTTCAGCCTGCACGATGAGCAGCAGCCCAGGCATACCCAAGTGATCGTCGCATACTGCATGGGTTGTGAACCCACCCAGACTGAGCGGAGCGTGGGTATCTGGGGATCCTGAAGCCAAGGTCGAGAGCACCGGGTCCTCCTCGACAGATGAACCAAAGAGCCCAAGGACACCCTCTTCGAGCTGCTCCACCTCCACGTCATCGGCCATGAGCAAGCGATCCAGCCCGTGGTAAAGGGCGTCGGCACAAGCGTCTGGCGTGATGAGGAGCAAGGACTCCTCAAAACACAAGAGCGTCAAAGTGGCGACCACATGAGATGTTGATGTCAGCAGAGCAGAGGGCTGGCCCTGTCCTGGCTCGAGTCTACAGACATCGCTGGTCAACACACGATGCAAGAAATCCTTGGCGTCCCCACCTCGAACACGAAGCACAACGAGGGGCATGACAAGGGCCCCACCCACGCGCTGCACCTCTTCACCTTGGCTCATCAATCGTCACCTTCTCCGGGTGAGCTGCGTACGCTTGGGACGCTCTCTGAGCAGCAGGTCCCGTAGGCCCAGCGTGTGCTCCAATTCCTCCGTGGAGAGGTCTGGAGCGCGAGCGACCAAGGCCTCGAACTCAGCCAGGATAGCTTCGAACTGCACCTTGTCGAGGCGCGGAAAGCCTCCGCGCCCAAAATACTGATAGAGTTCAAGATACTCGTGAAACGCGCTCGACATAACGCTGGTCTAGCAGCCCCCCCACCCCCGAGCAAGGCCGCCATTGCTCCTGAGGCAGCCTTGGGGTAAAAACCGCTGCCCATAGGTCGAAGCGATGAATAGAAGCACTCCGCAGCATGTTCCGTTCTTGTTTTCACTGTCGTTATTGGCATTCCTGGTGGGATCGGTTGACGCCGCTCCAGCGCCGACGCCAAAAAACGAGGCTGCCAGCCAACCCAAGCCCACCGCCAAGCCAACCGCCAGTCAGCCCACCCTCTACAATCTTCCGCGTTTGATTAAGAGGGCTGCGCGCCTTTACCCAGGGCTCACAGCAGCCCGAGCAGCCGTGCAGGAGATGCGTGCCAATGTATCGCGAGCCAAATGGGGCTGGATCCCGCAGGCGCGGATAAAAGGCCTGGTCGCACCATCACCCAACATCACTTGTTATGACGCCACAGGAGCGCCCAGCTCCGAGCGATGCATCACCACCACCAACCCCAACGCCAGCTGGTTCGATATCGGGGGGATCTTCGGGCGTCTCCAGGTTGACCTCGTAATGCCCATCTACACCTTCGACAAGCTTGGTTCAGCCCGCCGTGCTGCAGAGGCGGGCGTCAAGGCACGGCAAGCACAGCTTCGCGCCGCCAAAGCTGCTCTCGCCTACAACATCACCCGTGCCTATTGGGGGCTCAAGCTCGCGCGGGAGAGCCTCTACGTGGTGCGCAACGGACGCAAGCACCTGGTGAAGGAGCGCGCCCGCGTCGAAAAGCAACTCGACGACGAGGAAGGAGAGGTCACTGTCACCGACCTCCTGCGACTCAAGACCTTCACTGCGGTGGTGGACACTCGTGTGCTCGAGGGGGTGAAACTAGAGCGTGTCACCAAGACCATCCTGGCAACGCTGATTCGACTCGACAGCTTCAAACTGGAACCATCGATTATCGCTCCTGTTTCAGGCAAGATTCTGCCCTTATCACGTTATCTGGCCCTGGCGCGCCAACATCGGCCTGAAGTTCGGCTTCTAGATGCTGCTCTCGGCGCCCAGCGCGCAGCGCAGTCCCTCGAGAAATCACGATTTTATCCCGACTTCCTCATCGTGGCCACAGCCAGGTTGGCAGGGGCCCAAGGGGCGGACGACCCGAAGAATGCCTTTTATAACGACCCCTTCAATGTGTTCACTGGAGGATTCGGGTTGGCCCTGAATTGGACCCTCGACCCTGTGCAGCAATACCATAAGTACCAAGCGGCGAAAGCCAAAAGCGCTTATGTGGCGGCCAAACGCGATGAAGCCCTGATCGGCATCGAGATCGACATCAAGAGGGCGTATGAAGATTTGCGCAATGCCCTCGCTCGCATGGGGGCGGCTCGTAAGGGACAGAAGTCAGCACGAAGTTGGCTGACGGCCACCGTACAAAGCCTGAGCGCAGGCCTAGGAAAACCTAAAGATCTCACCGACGTTCTGCCCACATACTTCGAGCTCAAGTTGAAGTATTTGCAAGCCATCTACGATGTAAATATTGGATGGGCCAAGCTGGCTCACGCCATTGGCTTGGCAAAAGCCGAACGCTCTTGAAAAGTGTGAAGCGTCGTTGTGACCTGTGGCACACTCGACTCACCTTGAGAGATGAGTAAGCTGAATAGAGCCTGATCACTGGCCGTCGGGTCTCTCATAGCTGGCACGCAAAATGCTAGCTACGTTGGCTCAAAGGGTGAGCCGTTCTCACCCCGAGTTATTCCCAACGGAATCATTCCCGACGCAACGGAGCATCTCATGAAAGACACCCTCAAAAACTGGCTGCTTCCAGTGACCATAGTCAGCCTCTTGGTCCTTCCCCCCACCGCTTCAGCGGCAAAGGGCCCAAGTCAATCACTACGGAGCACCAATAATCGCATCCATGGTCTTCTGAAAAAGAAGGTGCCCAAGGGTTCGTCCAAGGAAACACGTCAGAAGGCAAAGCTCACAAGACTCATCAACCAATTCTTGGATTTCAACGAGTTGGCGCGACGCTCCCTCGGAAAACACTGGCCCAAGCGCAGCGCCGCTGAGCAAAAAGAGTTTGTGGATGTGCTGCGTCAGCTCATTGAACACAACTATCTCAAGCAACTACGAAGCAACCTCGACTACAAAGTGGAATACCGTAGCGAAAGAGTGAAGGGTGACAAGGCGCGTGTGACCACTGCCATCCTCGTGATGAAGAATCGACGCGAAGAAGAGATCGTGGTGGAATACAAGATGCTACGCGTGAAGCGAGCATGGATGGTTTATGATGTGGTCACCGATGATGTCAGCATCGTGCGCAACTACCGCTCGCAGTTCAACCGCATCATCAAGAAGAAGTCCTACAAGGCTCTGCTCGAGAAGATGCGCAAGAAATTGCATAAGCTACAAGCGGCCTAAGACAAGTTGGCCTTCATGGCGTCTTCTGCTCGGTATCCTCTTCATTCCCCTCTCCCTGTGTCTTCTCTCTGCGTGTGATGAGTTTCGCTATCTGGGCTGGCTCGACCAACCAATCCACGTTGAACTCCGCGACAACATCCCTAGCCTCCCAGTGAGCGTCGACAAGGGTCCCACATACCAGGCCCTCATTGACATCTCGACCCCCATCACCGTCGTAAATCGGCAGGCCAGGAGTGAACGCCTCGAAACCGGACCAGGTGAATTCGCAGATTATCAACTGCTGATTTTCCTTGGAGAAACCACAGGGGATCTCCGGATCCATGATCACCTCGATCCCAGCATCACCCGCTTCATCTTCCAAGACGTGCAGGTCTTCGATCTTCCCTTGCAGAACGTGGGGCTTGGGGAGCCACTCCAGATGGAGGGCATCATCGGAGGTGATCTCTTGACCCGTTTCGTCGTGTCTTTACATTATGGAACCCAGGCCAGCGTAAGCCTTGGAGACAGCTTAGCGGATACCGATCAGGAGCTCTCGGCCGACTGTGATGAGAGGGTGCTGCTCGACCCTGCTGCCAACCGGCCAGACTGCAGCGCTGTTCTTCACGCCAATCGCTATGGTGGGGGCACGATGCTGCTCGGCGACCAGGAGATGGAGATCCCCGCGACCCGATTGGTGCTCGGGGCTTGCATGGCACCTGACGCTTTCAATCCAGTGGCGACTCCATCTCGCTTGCTCGCCGAGACCAGTGGCGTGCCTGTGAGCGCCTTGGTATCCACGGGTTTTGGTGTCTCAGTGATTGCGCGCTCAGCTTTCGAGCGCCTCAAGGCGCGACGGCCTGAGCTGGTCGAAAGCGGACAATCGGTGCTCTACCTCCCCAACGGCGAGCAAGTAGTCTCCCTCACGAAGATCCCCGTCTTCTCCCTGGTGGATGACCTCACGGAGGATCTCGGTCCTTGTCTAGAGCTCGCGCGACGCCGACGCTTGTTGCTGGCGCACCGCGATGGGCTCAACCCCATTGACCGGACACAGTTTGGAGCAGCAGTAGCCACAGTGAACACGCCTATCGAGTTCGCGATTCTGGCTGATGAGGCGCCGCTGCTTCAAGGTCTGCGCAATGAGCTACGCCCCTTGGTGGAGGACGTCGACGTTGTGTTGGGAGGAAACTTCCTCAAACACTTCGAACCCACGTTTGATTTTCCAGGTGGACGAGCGGTCTTCCGCTGCGCTGAGGACGACCCGAGCTGCACCATTATCCCCCGCTGCTACCCAGACGAGCGGCAACCAAGCTGCGCAGGGGCCGAGGTACCCTGAACGTTGATCGCGAAGCTCAGAGCGGAAAGCTGCACGCGCTGATGGCCGCACAGGCTCGAGCCTCTGGCTCCAGGTCGCAGAGGTCTGCGCTCGTGAATTCGGGTGGATTCTCACTCACAGCTCCACATGCGCAGTTGTACCCTCCCTGTGGGCTGTCCGCGCAGTACACCGCGTAGTCCACCTCTCCGAAGAAATTCACCTGACACATCGACCCTGTGTTGGCGGTGGACCAGTTCCCAGGTGGGAGATCGCACTCGCTGCCATCGGAGCCACAGCCAAAACCCAGGATGCTGATTGCCAACGCCACAACCACACAAAGAGAGGCTTTCTTCATGAGCAGAAGCATTGCATATCGTAACACCCTCGTCACTGGCATCACATTTGCTTAGTCAGAGCCCATGCGCTCCATCTGGATCTTGTTGGTCATCGCGTTCTGTACCCCTGCACAAGCAGAGCCAGGCAGACGAGCGCTAACCGCCCCAGCGAGACGACTTCATCGGAAGCTCCGACAACACCAAGCCCCCATCCAACTCCCCCCATCCACCCTACTCTCCCAGCAAGAATCCAACTCAAAACGCTATGGCGACAGCTGGACTTGCCGGGAGTCCAGCCGCCTGCTGCAACACGAATTGGGAAAAAAGGGACATGCGCTGCAGGTGCTCAGCATTGGTCAACATGTCTTCCATTGGAAGGCCGAGGGATGGGTGAGTTACCACTACCTACTCACCAATGACATCAAGCATCCAACACTGCTGCTCGACCCCACAGCCTCGGCAAACTTCGCTCGAGACGCCAAACCCGGCGGGCTGCTCAATCGGCTATTGCAGCAACTGGGCAAAGAACACC
>JAFCZD010000258.1 GCA_019314525.1 Deltaproteobacteria bacterium | reverse complement strand
ACTTGTTCTCGCGGGCGTGAGAAGTCCACCTGCCAGTGGAGGTTGTCGTCGAGGCGTTCGTAGAGCTTATAACGCGTCAAGGGCCCGAAGACGCGCGACATCGGTTGCGGGTGGATCATCCGATAATCGCGCCAGACCATGCCGTGTTCGTCTGTCTGTCTGGCCTCTGGGGCTGGGTTTACCTCGAGCCCGCGGTAAGGGGGGGCCATGGTCGCGGGCACAGGTTCGTAACCCGCCGCATGCAGGTGCTTGACGAGCGCCACCCGCCGCGCTTCACGCCCTGCGGGGTCTTGTCGCTCACCAAAGATCAAACGCCTGCGTTGCGCTTCGCTGGAAGAGGCGTGAAAGAGCTCGCCGGGCGTTGTGGGGCAGGGGAGCGCCGTCGCGGGGCCCCATTGGTGGAGAAAGTCAACGATCGATGCCTCGACGTCTTCGTGTAGATCCGCGCGATGGTCCGAGATCTCATCGTCATCACGCCGAAGCCACTCGAAATAGCTCGGCTGACAGAGGGACATCTCGGAGTAGCGGTCGGTGTGGGGGATCACGTCCATGCCTACAGCGCGTCTCATGAGATGCAGCAGGTTGACGAGGGCTTTGAGCTGCCTCTCGGGGGTGTTGAGGTGTGGGCAGAGCTGCTGCCATTCACTGCTGAGAAACTCCGGATTGATCTCCCAGCTGCAGATCCCGTAGAGGCTTTGTACAACACCCGGCTCCCAGATGGGCAGCAGGTGAATCGCGTTCTGTTGCGCTGGCAGCGTCAGCGTGTATTTGGCGACCTCGAAGAAGGAGCCGAGGGTGCGAATATTGACCCCAACCACATTGGCGCTCTCGAGCCAGCGCCCGTCCTTCTCCGCCGCCACAGGGCCTTTGAGGGCGGCGTTCAGCGCAGTATCCCAGGAGATGGTGCTCGCGTGGACCTCCGTGGCTTCTGCGCTCATGGCGTGCTCTACGGTGGGGCCAAAGCGGGCCACCAGCAGCGCCAAGAACTCAGCTCCACCCATGGCAACGGCCTCTTGGGGCAAGAGGTTGGGCACGAAGGAGCACTCACCACGGCGGTAAAGGCCGAGCCAGCCTTCTCGCGTGGAAGGTTCACGCCAGCCAGCTGCGAAGGCTTCGAAGGTGGAGGGAACCTCCACCTCAGAGCTCAACGTCGTAGTCTCGTGTGATCACGATCTGTGCGTGCTCACGGTGTTTGGAGATGATCTCATGCTCGATCTCCAGCACGCGCTCGATGAAGGGCTCCATGGCCTCTCGTGCGCGGCGCTTGCGCGCCTCCATCGTCTCCAGGCGGTTGCGGGCGATGAAGACGCGTGTGTCCACGTGCTCGAGGAGCGTGGTGTAGGTGCCCTCGGCGATGACCACTTGCACGCCCTCGAGGCTCAGTTCCTCCTCGACGACCTTGTCATCGTCGTAGATCACCAAGGGTTTGTGCACGTTGTCTTGCCCAAGGATGGCTGTTTGCAGGTGATTGTCCAGCAGGTCGAGCTTCACCTCTTGGGTCCCAACCCAAGAGATGTCCTGCCGGCGCTTGGCGTCATTGGATTTGGGTGGGAGTACAAAATAGTCGTCTTGCTGGTAGATCACACAGCGTATGCCACGCTTCTCTAATGTCTCGGCGATGGCTTGGGCCGTCTCTGATTTCCCACTGCCTGATTCCCCGGCTACGGTGATCGTGTAGCGCTGTATTTTGGCTTCGATGGCCGGGAGGATGCTCTCAACGATCTTCTCTGCCGCCCGGGTGTGATGCTCTTCTACCAATATGACGTCGCCACGCATGTCGGTGCTCCGTTGTCTGTTGCGAGTTTAGCTCACCCTACCAATACGCCACCACCAGCGCCGCCGTCAGCGCCAGGAGCACCACCGATTGCACGCGGTGGTCTTTGAACGCTGGCTTGGCGGGTGCGGGCCACTGGCCGCCACGTAGGCCACTGAGGGTCAGCTCTGCCACCTGGCTTTCCGAGGGTGGGGGGGTGACCAAGCTCGCTGCGACGAAGATGCCCATGGACACGAAAGTGAGCAAGCCCGCGAGGATGGTGAAGTGAAGGTCTACGACGCCCTCCAGCTTGATCACCTTCTGCACGACGAAGGCCACCGCGGAGATCAGATGGCCACCGATGAGGGTGATCAAGGCCGCGGAGGGGCTGCCACGGCGCCAGAAGACGCCAAGGATGAAGATCGCCACGACGGGCGGCACGATGAAGGCCAGGGCTTGTTGTAGGTAGTGAAAGAGGCCGGGAAATTTCGCGATCTGTGGCGCCCAGAGCGCAGCAAAGATCATGAAGATCCCGATGACCCAGCGCCCCACTTTGGCGGTGGCCTTGGGTGAGAGGTTGGGGTAGCGCGCCTTGACGAAGTCGAGGGTCACCAGCGTCGAGGCTGAGTTGAGGGTGGAGTCGATGCTGGACATGATGGCAGCGATGAGGCCCGCCATGACCAGCCCGATCATGCCTGTGGGCAGCAGCGTGGTGACCATGGTGGGGAAGACCAGGTCGCCGTTTTCGAGGTTGGGCAGCACGGCTCGGGCCATGGTGCCGGGGAGCACCATGATGAAGAGCACAGGCAGCTTGAGCAGTCCGCCAAGGAGCGAGCCCCAGCGGGCGTTGTCCACGTCTTTGGCGCCGAGCACGCGTTGCACGATGAATTGATTGGTGCACCAAAAATAGAAGCCGAGGATCGGTACGCCCACGAGGGTTCCCAGCCAGGGCAGCTGCTTGTCGCTCATGGGGCGGATCAGCGAGAGCATGCCCGCAGGCGTGACGGCGCGCACTTGATCCCAGGAATAGCCAACCTCGCCAAAGACGATGAAGGTGAGCACGGTGGCGCCCACCATCAGTACCACGGCTTGAATCACGTCGGTGTAGACCACGGCGGCCAGGCCGCCGGCAGCGGTGTAGAGGCCAGCGACCACGGCGAGCACAGCGCAGGTGGTGGTGATGGAGAGCTCAGGAAAGAAGAGCTGCAAGACGATGGCGCCGGCGTAGAGGCTTCCTGCTGTGTCGATCACCACGGAGGTGAAGATGTTGAGCCCCGAGAAATAGAAGCGGCTGCGGCGATCGAAGCGGCGCTCGAGAAATTCAGGCATGGTGGAGATGCGCGAGCGGATATAGAAGGGCACGAAATAGATCACGAAGAAGACGAGCACGACGGTGGCCATCCACTCGTAGTTGGCCACCGAGATACCGCTGGCGTAGGCCGCCCCTGCAAGGCCAATAAGCGTCGTGGAGGAGATATTGGAGGCGAAGAGTGAAAAGCCGATGGGAGCCCAGCCAAGGCTGCGACCCGCGAGGAAGAGGTCTTCACCGCTCTCGGTCTTGCGCGCCATCCAGAAGCCGATGAAGAGCACGACCACGAAATAGATGCCAATGATCGAGAGGTCGAGCCCGCCGAGGGGCATGGCCTGGGTTGTGTGGGCTAGAGGCATGGCGGGATGCTAGCAAAGGTTGCTGGCATTTTCGACGCTGCCCCTGACGGCAGCGCTACGATCCCAAAGTTGAGAGGAAGACCCCGGCGGCTACAGCAGAGCCGATGACGCCGGAGACGTTGGGCGCCATGGCGTGCATGATGAGAAAATTGTGGGGGTCTTCTTGTGCGCCCACCATCTGACAGACGCGCGCTGAGTCGGGTACGGCCGAGACGCCTGCGGCGCCGATGATAGGGTTGATGGGGTCTTTGGAGAGGTAATTCATCAATTTGGCGAAGAGCACCCCGGACGCGGTGGCTACAGCGAAAGAGATGGCACCGAGCACGAAGACCTTCATGGACTCTGGCGTGAGAAAACGTGTGGCGTCCGTGGAGGTGCCCACGGAGAAGCCCAGGAGGATGGTGATGATGTCAATGAAGGCGTTGCGCGCCGTATTGGCGAGGCGCTCGGTGACGCCTGACTCTTTGAGCACATTGCCAAAGAAGAGCAAACCCAGCAGCGGGATCGACCCAGGGGCGATGAAGGCGATCAACAAAAAGGCAAAGACGGGGAAGATGACGCGCAGCCGCTTGCTCGCTGGCCTGGAGGGCTTCATGCGGATCAGCCGCTCGCGCTGTGTTGTCAGCAGCTTGATGATCGGCGGCTGGATCACCGGAACGAGGGCCATATAGGAGTAGGCCGCGATGGCGATGGGCCCGATGAAATCGGGAGCCAGCTGTGAGGCGAGGAAGATCGCCGTCGGTCCGTCGGCGCCACCGATGATGCCGATGGCGGCGGCGTGGGGTGTGTCGAAGCCGAGGGCGAGGGCGCCGAGGAAAGTGAGGAAGATGCCCGCCTGCGCTGCGGCACCGAGCAAGATCAGTCGCGGCGAGGAGAGAAGCGAGGAGAAGTCGGTCATGGCGCCGATGCCAAGGAAGATCAGCGGCGGATACCACCCTTGCTGCACACCTTGATAGAGGATCGAGAGCACGCTGCCCGGCTCATAGACACCGAGCTTCATGCCTGTGGCAAAGGGGATATTTCCCACCAAAATGCCAAAGCCAATGGGCACGAGGAGTAAGGGCTCGTAGTCCTTCTTGATGGCGAGGTAGAGGAAGAGGCAGCCGACAGCGATCATGGCTGCGTTGCCCCACGTGAGGTGGCCGACGAAGCTCACGCTGATGAAGCGCTCGAGGATCTCCATGGGTTGTTACTCCAGCTCGACGAGGTCTTGTCCCTCACGCACGCTGTCACCCTTTTGCACAGCGACGCGCTTGACCTTGCCATCGCTCTCGGCGGTGATCGGCGTGTTCATCTTCATCGCTTCGATGGTGACGAGCGTCGCACCGGACTTCACCTCGTCGCCGACGGTGCAATGCACCTCCACGACGGTCCCGGCGATGGGTGAGGTGATGGATCCACTGCCGCCGCTGCTGCTGGGAGCAGGCGTGGCAGCGCTGGGGCGAGGAGCAACGGGCGCTGGTGCGGCGCCCATGGCTGGTGCGGCCATTCCTGGTGCGGGCATTCCTGGTGCGGGCATTCCTGGTGCGGGCAGGCCGTTGCGGGGTCCCATGGGGGGCAAGGGGCTGGCGGGGAGGAAGCCCTCTCCGGGGTCGAGGATCTCGACGTCCACCTCATAGGCGACTCCATGGACGGTGATCTTCAGCTTCACAGCGATAACTCCTTAGGGCGCTGGTGGGCCCTCATTTGCGCACTTGGTGCGAGGTCTGAATAGCGGTGCGCCCTTGTTGTTGCCACGAACGTTGGCTCGTGGCTGGCGCCAAGCGTCGGATACGACGGATGGCCACCTGGCGCTGCATTACGGCGGTTACAGTGGCAGTGATCAACACCAGGGTTGTCGCGTCGATGGTCGGTGGCCGCTCCAGCGCTTGCTGGGCCTCCACCACCTCCTTGACGCGCCAGCCCTCGTCGATGCGACGCATGCCGCTCACGGCGAGGGTGGTGAGTATTTGTACCGCGAAGACGAGGGCCAACCCCACGAGGGCGAGGGGCAGTCCACTCTTGATGGCTTCCAGGGCTTCTGGCGACATGCCTTGCTCCCCCCGCTAAAGCGGGATTAACCCGTGCTTCTTTTGTGGTCGCAGCTCGCGTTTGTTGCGCAGCAGGTCAAGGGCGCTGGCAAGATAAGAGCGTGTCTCGGCAGGCTCGATGATGTCGTCGATGAGCCCTCGTGAGGCCGCTGCATGGGGGTTGGCAAACTCTTTGCGATAGGCGTCGAGGTGCTCTTTGCGGGCGGCCTCAGGGTCTTCTGAGGCCGCGATCTCCTTGCGGTAGAGCACGTTGACGGCCCCTTCAGCGCCCATCACCGCGATCTCGCCGCCAGGCCAGGCGCAGGAGCGGTCGGCTCCGAGGGATTTGGCGCACATCGCCAGGTAGGCGCCGCCGTAGGCCTTGCGCACGATCACCGTCATTTTCGGCACGGTGGCGGCGGCATAGGCGAAGAGCATCTTGGCACCGTGGCGGATGATCCCGTGGTACTCCTGCTGGATCCCTGGCATGAAGCCTGGCACGTCGACAAAGGTGACGATAGGGATATTGAAGGCGTTGCAGAAGCGGATGAAGCGCGACGATTTGTCGGAGGAGTCGATGTCCAGCACACCAGCGGTGTGCATGGGCTGGTTGGCGACGATGCCAATAGTGCGCCCGGCCAATCGCCCGAAACCGATGATGATGTTGGGAGCAAAGTGCTCCTGAATCTCCATGAAGTCGCCACCGTCCACCACCCGCAGCAGCACTTCTTTCATATCATAGGGGGTGCGTGGGTCCACGGGGACGATCGTCTCCAAGCTCTCGTCGGGGCCGATCTCGCTGGGGTGCATATCACTATAAAAGGGAGCGTCCTCGCTGTTATTGCTGGGCAAGAAGGAGAGCAACCGGCGTGTGATGTCGAGGGCGTGGGCGTCGTCCTCGGCGACCAAGTGTACAACGCCCGAGTAGTGGGCGTGGCTCTCAACACCGCCGAGTTGCTGTGCTGTGATCTCCTCACCGGTGACCTCTTTGATCACCTGCGGTCCGGTGATGAAGAGTTGTCCCGCCGTTCGGACTTGGATGATGAAATCTGTGAGCGCGGGAGAATAGGCGGCTCCCCCAGCGCAGGGGCCGGCGATGACGCTGATTTGCGGCACAACCCCAGAGAGCAGCACGTTGCGGTAGAAGATCTCGCCATAGCCGTGCAGCGCGTCGACGCCCTCTTGGATGCGCGCCCCGGCGCCATCGTTGATGAAGACAAAGGGGCTGCCCGTCTTCAGCGCGTCGTCCATGATTCCGCAGATCTTGCCCGCTGAGGCCTCGCCAACGGAGCCCCCTGCCACCGTGAAGTCTTGGCTCGCGGCGCAGCAGGTGCGTCCATCGACGACGCCAAAGCCCGTGACAACGCCTTCGCCGGGCATGGACTTGCCTTCGAGGCCGAAGCGCGTGCAGCGATGGCGGGTGAAGAGCTGGGTTTCCTGAAAAGTGTCGGGCTCAAAAAGCAGCCCGAGCCGTTCGCGCGCGGTGAGCTTGCCAGCCTCATGTTGCTTCGCGACGCGTGTCGGGCCACCACCACCATGGAGCTTGGCGCGTTGTGTGCGGAGGGCTTCGATACGTTCTTTCATTCCAGACTCCAATATGCGGCGCGGAGTATAGCGAGAAGAGAGTTATTGAAAAGCACGAGAAAGGGGGATAAATGAAGTAACTTGCCAAGAGCCCAGCCGGGAAAGACTGAGAGGTTGTGAGTATGAGTGACCAACACCACCAGGGCGATGACAAATGCCGTGTACGCAAGATCTACGTGCTTTCTGTTGTCATCATCATTTCCATCGCTGCTGGGTTCTTCTGGGTGATGCAGGGCAAGAACACCAAAGCTCACACGGGTGATGGGCACAAGGTGGGTCAGGAGCAGCCGAACAAGGACCGGCTCAAGGGGGACCATCGGGGACACAACCACGCTGCCAAGCCCCGTGCCCGCATGACACGCCCTCGCCGGGCTGCCCGGAAGATGATGGGGCGTGGTGCTCCAGAGGCCGTCGACGCCAGCCCCGCAGGCCGCGTGCGCTTCGCGCAGCGCATGTATCGACGCATACGTCGACACGACAAGCAGCGCATGGTGTTAGCCATGGGCAAAGATCGCGACATCCTCGAGATGCGCTTCCCCATGGGCACCAAATCCGAGCAACTCCAACGCTTCAAGAAGGCGAACCAACTCTTCGCCGAACTCAAGGGGCATGGTTTCCGCGAGATGCGCATTCGCAGCGGTCGCGCCATCTCCTTCAGCAAGAAGCTGTAATTTAAGGGGGGCTGCGGCCAGCCCCCCTCGTCGGCTTGGGGCGGCCCTGCGCCGACTCACCCCCGCCCCGCCTCGCTTTGCTCGCGGTCACGCCTTTGGCGCTCCATTCT
>JAFCZD010000882.1 GCA_019314525.1 Deltaproteobacteria bacterium | reverse complement strand
AGGCACCACCCCCGCGATCGAGCACATGGGCAAACTCGTGGGTGGCAGTGTCGAGACCGTCTTCGGTGTTCTTCAACCCTGCGAGCACCGCGTCCCAGGCCAGAACCACCGTGCCCCAATCCTGAGCCTCCCCCAAGATCATGCTCTCATCATCGTCAGGGTGTTTGTAGGCGCTAGGGTAGACGATCACCTCCGTCAACCGCGCGTAGTAATCGAGATCAAGGTGCAGGGTCAAGCGCACCGCCGTGGCAGCGATCACCACCCGCATCTCATCGGTGACCTCCAATCCGCCTGCACCGATGAAGGTCTTTTCCCAGACAAAGAACTTCAACTGTCGAAAGAAACACTCCCGCAGCTCTCCTTCAAGCGGAGCAAAAAAGGGCACATGCTCTTGGAGTGGAGCGAGCCAAGCCTCTGGAAAGGGGCGCTTGGCGAGCTTGCGGCGACGCAGTTTTCGGATCAGGCCAAACATCAAAGCCCCACAGGTGTAGCCAACGCAGCACGCCAGAGACGCAGTGCCTCGCGCTCTCGTCCCGCTTCACTATAGAAACCTGTGTCTCGCCACACCGCCAAGACGTCATCACCGCCAGCCTTCTCCCAGAGCGCGTCGTAATCCTGCAGCACGAAGTTGACAACAAAGGGCATTTTTTGCTCCTCGGCCGCCGTGAGCAGCTCTTGCACGAAGGCCGCCTGCTTCTCTTCGGTGCCCTCGAAAACCAAAGACAATGACGTCAACTCCGTACGCTGCGCCGGATAGCCACTCTCGGCGATCACCACAGGTTTATGCCCGGCCAAAGCCACGAGCTGGTCGAGATAGCCCACGGGCAAGGGCTCTGTGAGGTGCGCGCTCATATAGGGGTAAAGAGAGAGTGCAAGATAATCACTATAGGGCAGCAAGTCGGCGAGCGCGCTTATCTGCGTCGTGTGGTCTGCCTCCGTCCAGCCCTCAAGGAGATCCACAGCCGTGAAGGTGACGAAGATCGGCAACGTAGGAAACTCTTGCTTCAGCGCTTGGTAGGTCGCCTTGTGCAGCTCGATATAAGCCCCCCACTTTTCGGGCGCCTTGATCCTCAAGAGGTTCACCTCGAGACCAATGGCGAGGTACTCCGGTTCATAAAAGCGCACAGCCTCGCGGCAAAACGAGAGATACGCTGCCTTCACCTCAGTTGTGTTCAGATCGTAGCTGTCCCAAGGCACGGGCAAGGGCATATGCGCCGCTTCACCCCAATAATCTGCCATCTTCTGGCGACTGTCGTCCAAGGGAGTCAACCCGAGGTAAACCGCGTGGCTGGGCAAAGAGCGTGCGCGATGCTGGTTCCACTTATCACGCAAGGCCTGACCATATTCGGTGGATGAGAGGCCCTGCCCAGCCTCAACCCATGGCACCCCTTCGGTGGTGTGAAACGCGTAGAGGTCGGCGTCAGTCGTGAGCTTGGTGTAGACATCATCGACTGCGGCCTGAGTAATGTCATAGGGAAAAGGGGTGAAACCCAAATGGAACGAGCGGGTGACCGTGGCGTCACCCGGAGAGCTGTCAACAAACACACCTTCGGTGCCTGCATCACTCAAGGTCGCGTTAGGGCTTGTTGTGCTGTTACTAGAGCACGCCAGCACGGGGAGCAAGAGCAGGAACAGGACGTGTCGCATGGTCGCCTCACCACAAGTGGATGGCGAGATACTAATACGGATTGGCCGAGGGCGTCATCTGGACTCTCGTTGTGGACTGGGAAGCCGCTGCGTGACACGTGTCTCGGATCCTCCGTGGAGCAAGCGCGCCATGGCAACTTGAAGTGCTTCGGCGTCGAAGGGCTTGTCCAGAAAGGTGCAGAGGCCTCGGTTGACGAGGTCCCGAAGGGTGCTATCTGGGTTGTAGCCAGAGACCATCAAGACCTGAACATCGGGGTCGAGACGCTTGAGCTCGTGGTAAACTTGCACACCATTTTTGTCGGGCATCAGCACATCGAGTATCACGATATCAATCTCTCCAGCACAATCGAAGAAGCGGTCAACGGCATCCAAGGGACCTGCTGTGATCACGCGGTGGCCTTGGCTCCCCAAGACACGACGCATGCTGCGCAAGAAGCTCTCGTCGTCATCCACCAGCAACACGCCAACATCCCGCAGCGGTTTGGCAACTTGAGAAAAATAGGCGGTGTCAGTCACCCCCTTGTTGGACGCGGGCAAAAAGACACGAAACACCGTGCCTTTGCCCAACGAACTCTCTACCTCGATGGTGCCCCCGTGTTTGCTTACCACTCCATAGGCGGTTGACAGCCCCAACCCAGTCCCTGCACCCGCCTCCTTGGTCGTGAAAAAAGGATCAAAGATCTTCTGTCGCGTCTCGTCGTTCATGCCAACGCCTGTGTCCCGCACCTCGAGGACCACATGAGGTCCCTCCCGCAATGGATGAAGGTTCGCGGTGTCACTTGGCCCCATC
>JAFCZD010000881.1 GCA_019314525.1 Deltaproteobacteria bacterium | reverse complement strand
GTGCTGTCTTGGAGTGCCGTGCTGTCTTGGAGTGCCGTGCTGTCTTGGAGTGCCGTGCTGTCTTGGAGTGCCGTGCTGTCTTGGAGTGTCGTGCTGTCTTGGAGTGCCGTGCTGTCGCCACCACGCGTGGTCGGGGTCTCGGTACACGCCAAGGTCAACGTGCTGAGAAGTAGCCCTATCAGAAGCAAGGAGAACATGCGCCGGAGCATAGCCCCATGGTAGCACGCACTGTGATAGGCTGAAGTTCTATCAAGACCTGGGAGGGACCTTGTTAGCAACCTTCAAAGTGGGCAGGTTGGTGCTCTTGCTGTCTCTAGCGCTGACCACGAGTTCATGTGTCCGTGGTGGTTTTTACGGCACACCCAACTCTGACAGCACACCCGCATTCGACAACTCAATCGAAGGGGACAGCAGCACGCAGTCTTGCCAAAATTGGGGCCCCTTCTCTGCGCCGACGCTGCTCTCGGCGGTGAACTCCCAGGATGACGATTGGGGTCCCTCACTTGGGTCCAACAGCGCGGTGCTCATGTTTGCCTCATACCGCCTCGGTGGACCGGGAGGCGGCGATATTTGGCAGGCTCTGCGTCAAGACCCCCACACTTCGTTTTCAACGCCCACCTTAGTCTCCAATATCAACTCTGCCTCCTATGAAGCCTCTCCTGTGCTCTCCGTCGATGGGCTGACGTTGCTCTTCGGTTCTGCACGAAGTGGGTCGAGCACGGAGATTTGGATCACAACGCGCACGAGCGTCACCGATAACTTCAGCCCTCCTTCTGCTCTGTCGACAGTCAACGCACCAGGGATGTCTCTTCCGCAGCACCTCTCCCCTGACAGTCACACGCTGTGGCTCACTTCGGATAAGGAGGCAACCCTGGACATCTATCTCGCCACCCGCCCTGACGGCGAGTCCCCCTTCTCCGGCGCAACTCCCGTGGCGTCTTTGAACAGCCCAGATGCGGAGCACAGCTTCACCCTCTCGAGCGATGGGCTCGAGGCCATCTTCAGCTCTGACCGTCCCGGAGGGGCAGGGTTGCTCGATTTGTGGTTGGCCCGTCGCCCAGAGCCAACCCACGAATTTGAGCCACCACAAAACCTCTCCATGCTGAACACGAGCAACGACGATACCTTCGCCAGGCTCTCCCCCGACGGACGCACGCTCTACTTCAACCGCGATAGCCTGGTAGCCGGCGGACGATCCGCGGACATCTGGCTTTCCCACCGCTCGTGCGACGACAAAGAATAGCGATTGGCAACCCATCCGCAGGTGCCATGAGGCATTCCACCGCATTCAGCGTGGAGATGCCGTGGGCTATGCCGCGATGATAGCCTCTCGGCCAAACTGTCGGTGATGATACGGATTGGCCGAACCAACAGCCACAGCAGCGTTGGGATTGCTCGAGACCGTAGGCGATAAAACCGCAGCCTAGGGCCACCACCAGCGCGACCAAAGCGATCGCCTGTGACCAGCGTCGCTGCTCTCCACGGGTGTCACGCATCATGCGAAGGATATGGAAGTGACGCTCTCCCGCGGACGTGCGGTAGTTGTTTTCCCCACGCGCCACATGCACCCAGGATCCTTCGAGGATCAACGCATCCCCCACTTGCACCCCATACCACCGTCGCCCTCCGATCTGCATAGGGCGCCCACCCTCGAGCACAGCGGCTTGCCCATTGACCTCCATCAAGTTGCCATCGGTTGTGCTGAAACGAAAAACGGGCAGAGGGCAGACGCCCTCGCCATCGCTGAGAAACACCGGTCTCGCAGCTGCACCAGGACCCACGATATGCCCCTCGATGCGTGTGAACTCGTTCAGCTGGATGTGCGAACACCTGTGGATCAGAAGGTAGACGGGAACGGCGAGTAGGGTGGCAGTAGCCAACACGGTAGCCATCCACCATCCGGGGGGACCAATGAAATGGGCTATGGAGTCGAGCACAAGGGTTTGACAATGGAGCATTAGAGAAGTTCCAAGACACAACGCATTCAGCGGCGGGCCGCGACGATGCTCACTCTCATCACCGTCGTCTACCTGGCAGACCTGACCGAACCTCTTCGTCGTTGCCGCGATGGCCGCCGTCGTGCTGGTCTCGCCGCGATCTGGCGCTGGCGTAGCAGGACGGCTGGGCTAAGCCTCGCCGCAACGACTGCTCACCTGGCACTTCAATCGGGATGGATCCCTACGCCAACCTCCACAGATCAGCTTGGAGTCATCAGCCTCATCATTGGCTTTGTGTTGCTCGGCGTGGGGGTCCTGCTCAACGCTCTTTGGTGTCGCTCGCGATAGGCCCAACCTCCGTGAGCCCTCAGCGCCGAAAAAGGACGACGTCCCGTTCATGGACCGTCACCCTCAGTACACCATGACTCAGCCACGCGAAACGCCTGGCCCATGCGATCCTGAGCCGAGCGGGCAAGCCCGTAACTCGTGGCCACCGACCGCCA
>JAFCZD010000880.1 GCA_019314525.1 Deltaproteobacteria bacterium | reverse complement strand
CAGCTTGCTGGAAAGAAGAACGCGTTGACTTGGGCGCAATCACGTTGGCCGAGTTCGGCGAAACAGGTGCCCCGGAGGGTATCCTCATCCATCACACCGATGACCTCGTTGCAGCGCAGGAGACCAAGCCAAAGATCAGTCGTGGGCTGCACGTCATCCAGGGTGAGGGTTGTGCACGCGCCCACTGTTGACCACGCGATCTCGCTGGCCATCTCTTCGCACACCTCTTGGCCCGCAGCACTGCAATGGATCACGCTCGTGAGCAGCAAGACGAGGCCAAAGACTTTCGTTTTCTGCATCGCGTCGTCCCCTTTCACGGCTGATATCCCACAGACAAGAGCAGAGCAGCAGCGCCGCCCCAGGTGAACGCCAGCTTCCCTGCCCCAGTCAGGCCAAGCCGCACTCCAGCACCCACCACCAGGTGACGCAAGACCTGACCCTCGACGCCCAAGAGCAAACCCATGGCAGGGTGAGCCATCTTGGGCTCCAAGAAGCTCGTGGTCTGCAGCGCCGTTTGCAAACGAACCCGCGGGAAAAGACGCACTGAACCATAGAAGTCGAGGATGAAACCGCGCCAATCTGGCCCCTCATTGAAGATCTGGTGGAAACCCGCGTTCACGGCGGCCGTGAAGCGTTGCCAGCGCCACGAGCCCGCCACGGTGGCCAACACATGAACATCATCATAGTCACCGGCTGTGGGCAGCAACACCTCGAGGTAAAGAGCACCGCCCCACCGGGCCCCTGGTCGCCATTGCCCAGCGGCGACATGCAATTGGATATTGCCAAGGCCCGTGACCTCCTGCCCAACGGCACTGCTTAGATCGATATCATGCACCAAAAGAGGCATGTCAGCCCCGAGCTGCAGCCATGAAAAGAATGTCCAATGGGTGACGACGTTCAGCGCCCACGCCCCCATACCGCCCTCGACGTATTGATAGCCGAGCAACGCATGGCGTTGGGGCAACCCAGTCCTGATCGGCCGCGGAGAGACCGGCAGGGGCATCGCCATCGTGTCGTCTCTTTGGGAGGTCGCCGCTAGAGGAGTGAGTTTTGCATTCAGCCTGAGAGGCTCCACGGTCAAACCCGAGACGCTCAAGCGCAGCCGTGCACGTTTCATCTTGGCATGGCGCAACTCCACCACATGATCGCCAGCGGTAATGGCGGGGAGCATGAGCGGGGTCTTGCCCACATGCTGGCCATCGAGCAGAACTGCGGCTCCCAAGGGCTGGCTTGTGACCTTCACAGCCCCATAGTGGGGCTGCAGTTGCGCGTCAACGTGCGCGAGCTTACCCGCCTCGATCGTCACTGTGGTAAGATAGCTCCTCTTCGCCGTCGCCAGTCGGACGTGGTGCTTACCCGGCGAGAGGCCCGTGAGCTTGGTGGGGGTCTGCGCGAGCAGCTGCTTGCCGTCTAGCACCACCCGCGCGCCCTGGGGCCGGCTGCTCAACTTCAGCTCGCCCGTGGTGGCACGAGGCAGGGGCTCGAGTGTGACGGTGAGCACCCTCGTCTTTCCCGCCGAGAGCGTCAGGGTCTCGCGATGGGCTCGATGCTTGGCGTGGGTGAAATCGAGTTGGTGGACGCCAGGCCCAAGAACCAAGGAGAAGCGGCTCTCCCCGCTCTGCATCTGCGCCAGGAGCACCGGTGTTCCGTTGATGGAAACCTTCGCTCTGCTGGGCACGAGATGCAGCTCGAGCTGCGCCACCTGTGGGGCGAGAAGCTCCAGTCGACGTTTGATGTAGAGCAAGACGCGCGCCTGAGCGCTGGGGCCACCTTCCTTGAGGTAGAGGCGATACTGCCGGAAGGCCAGCACGGCGAGCCCCAGCTTGTCTTGGGCCGAGGCCAGATTAAAGCGACGTTCGGGTGTTGGCGCGGCTGCAAAGGCAACCTCGAATTTCGCCAGGGCACAGCGGTAGTCACGTTGTCGATAGCAGCGCTTGCCCTTGGCGCTCAAGTTCGCGACGTCAACAGGCAAGGACTGAGCAGCTGTGATTTGGGTGGAGGTGATCTCAAGGACGACGAGCAACATCGCTGAGGCAACTCGAAACCATGGAGTTTTGGCCCATCGCACGCTCATGGGGGTCGATCTAGCAGATACGCCCCAAAACCTCCATCACCCGTCAGGCTGCTACCGCAAACTAGAGCAGGGGGTCTGTGTCTGTTGACCTGCGGCGCGGTCGTCTCTTCTTCCGAGCCCTTGCAGGGGTGACCACAGGAGGGGCCGCAACAACGGCGTCGAGCACAGGGGTCACAGAAGAAGGCGCTTGCGCCGACGCCTGGTGGGGAACCTGCAAGGGGTGGCGCTCCTCCCCCTTCCACGGCCAGAACATGATGAGAGTCACACCCGCCGCGACGAGCCCCAGAGAGATAAGCCACCCAAGAGGTGGAGGCACTTCCCTCTTCGCTCTGAGGGGTGTGGACGTCGGAGGAGCCACAGGAGTTTGTATCAAGGTTCTTGGTACGGGCGTAGCTGGCGTAGCGGGCGTGGCGGGCGTAGTGGGCGTAGCGGGCGCGATTTCTCCCGCAAAAACACGCCCAACCTCCCTGGCGCTCGTGGGACGCTCTCGAGGATCCTTGTGCAAGAGCCGCATGACATAGCGT
>JAFCZD010000257.1 GCA_019314525.1 Deltaproteobacteria bacterium | reverse complement strand
GTCGGCGGATTCGCGGCAAAGACAACGGACCAGCACAGGCGACCCGTCGGTTTGGTTCTCGAGCGTGTCGAAGGCCGGCGCGTTGCTGCAAGGCTGATCGGTGTAACGGGTTGTGTAGTCAGCACACGCAAGGACATCAAAGCATCGACCGCGGGTGGTCCCAGTAA
Source organism: Deltaproteobacteria bacterium (assembly GCA_019314525.1). Lineage (GTDB taxonomy): Bacteria > Myxococcota_A > Polyangia > JAFCZD01. The sequence continues at coordinate 8,817 of JAFCZD010000257.1, read as the reverse complement.
CGCGCACGTTCGATGTGTTGAGGCAGAGCAGCCCCCAATCACAATCGCAGCGAATCAGGGTTCCATCGCCGCGGTCAAAGCTACCACTCCTACTACACACCACGCCCTCCTCACCGGTGAATCCGAGGGTGGCGCAAGTGTCATAGGGCACGCAGGTGCCATTGTCGCAATAAGAGCCAGGGGGGCACTCACATTGGATCGTGGCGCCCGTGCAGGTGTCGATGACCGTGGTCCCGCAGCTGTTGGCAGGACAAACGGCGGTGTTGATGCAGCAGCTGCCGTTGATGCAAACGCCCCCACCTGAGCAGTTACAGGGGATGTCTTCCCCGGTGCAGGTGTCTTTGACCGAGGTATCACAAACATTGGCCGCACACACCGCGGTGTTGATGCAGCAGCTACCCTCTTGAGTGGCGCTGTCACCCACGCAGGTCGCCTGACCTGTGCAGGGACACGGAATCAGCGTGCCATCGCCGCTATCATAGTAGGGGAAATCGTTGCATGGGTTGCCAGCCGTCCCGCCGCCCTTGCCAAGGGCCGAGCAGTTGGAGAAGCCCTCACATGTCTTGCTGGTGGTATTACAAAACTCACCATTTTCGCAGGTGCAAGGAACCTGATCCCCGGTGCACTCGTCGACGACAAATTGGTCACACACGCCAGCAGCGCATTCGACGGTGTTCACACAGCATTTGTGGGTATTTTCGAGGCAGACTCCCTTAGCGCATTTGCAATCAATCGTCGCGCCACAGCCATTGTCGAGGTCCTCACCGCAATCCCAGCCCTCCGTGGTGACATAGTCGTCACATGTCTTGGGGATGCAATCATCATTGCATTTATGCTCCACACAGCTCTGGTTATCCTCACACTCGCCGCAGCTGATGGTGCCGCCACAGGCGCTGGAGATCGTGCCACAGTCGTAGCCGAGGGCCCGACACTCATCGGGGATGTCCACAGGGTCGCAGCGATTGGCCACGCCGTAGATGCCGCAGAACTCTCCTGCGGAGCAAGCGCCGCAGTTCACAAGGCCACCACATCCATCAGAGATGAAACCACACTCCACGCCCTCGAGCAGTGCGGCCTCGTCGCAGATCTCCTGGGCGGTCTTAGCCGTGCAGCTGGGCTCGCATACGTAGAGCGCTTCGTTGCAGACCTCGCCGTCACCGCAGGCACCACAGTCGGTGGTGTTACTCCTGGGACCACAGCCGAGCCAAGCCAAGCCACATTGATAGCCGAGGTCCTGACAGCTCACGTTTTGGCACTCAACGCAGAGGTTGGTGTCTGGATCGCATTCTTTACCGTCAACACAGCTTCCGCAATCAAGTCGTGTGCCGCAGCTGTTCTTGATCAAACCACACTCAGCGCCAAGATCGTTGCAGGAGACCTTGGGTTCGACACAGGTGTGGGTTTCGAGGCTGCAGACCTCCCCATCGGCGCAGGGACCACACTCCAGCACGGCGCCCGTGCATGGGTCCACCACGTGGCCACAAAGGCCATCGCAGCTGGTGATCACCGCCTGACAGACCGTGTCAGCGGTGGTCAGATCCCCCCCGTCTTCACGCGGGGTGGTATCTTGGGAGAGATCCACCACACCCTCCCCTCCACCATCAACAACTGGAGCACCTGGCAAATCAGCGGTGCAACCAAAACTGCTGGCCAAAAGTCCGGTGAAACAAAGAATCCACAGTCTTCTTCTCATGACTGTCCTCGCTGCGGGCGTTGCCGCATAAACACTTCGCATGTGAGGGGGGGCGCACTCATGGGTATAGCAGCCCAAACGGTTTCGTCAAAAAGTAGGTAGTCAACTAAACCAATCATCTTCGTCGGATACATTCTTTCTACTTAAGCCCCGGCTGGCAGACTTTTTCACCCAGGCTGCCTTGATCGTCGATGGGAATACGTTTGCACTCATAGCCACTCCGACAATCAGCCTTGGCGTCGCAGAGGCGAAAGCAGTAGGGCTTGTTGACGAAGAGACCCTGCTCGTTGGCCAGGGCTCCGCAGCTCGAGCCGTCAGGGCAGGCGTTGGCCTGCGCGATCACACAAACCTGGGTGCAATATCCGCCATCAAAGAGCACCTGAGGGTTGTCTAGAGACTTCAGACAACGATCGGTCTCACACTCATTCTCGTCAACACAGGGTACGCCAATGATGCTGCATGAGGAATCTTTGGCCGGATCACAGCCTCCACAAGCCTCCTCGAGGGGGTGGTTCTCCAAGAGTGTGGCTAGGGCCCCACTGCATTCTTGAGCGCAGTTGCTGGAAGCATCGCCATCGCCTGTCCAACAAATGCTGCCTGCTCCATAAGCAGCCTCCTGGGCCTCCAACTCGGCAGCGGCCACAGCGGCCACACATTGGAGAAATTGCACACAGGAGGCGGCTGGACCTGGCGTCATCGTATCAAAGAGAGCACCATCGCCCACCTCTGCCCCATCAATAACGCCCGCCTCTGTGACGGTGGGGGGCAGCTCATCCGTGGTGGTGCAGCTTGACGTGATCAACGTAGCCAGCATCCCTATGGCGAAAAGCACGCGCATGGAAACTCCTGCCACCCTCACAGCTTCTGGGGTGGTTCTGAACGGGTCATCATTTCCGCCGACGTCATCTAGTCTAGCACCAATGAATCCAAGAGGTGAAACGCATCAACTCCCCTCAACCATTCCCTCGATTGCGCCACCCGCTGCAGGATCTTCCCATCGCGCAGCGACGGTTCATTACTTCCGCCGAGCAGATCTAGGGTCACTCGCGGCGGCTTCTTTGTGAATGAGACATCCCGCTGATATTCGGTGGGGGTCCATGACGCTATGCTTGTATGATTACAGATAGTTACAAATGGCACGCGGGTTGCTGCTCCTTCTCGTCCACAAGGAGCCACGATGATCCGACGATACCTCTCTTTGAGACTGCTACCGCTAGCCTTGGTGTTGATGTTTGCGTTGCCCGCCTCTGCCGCCAGGCCCGCTCAAACAAGACTGCGTAAAGTGACGCAGAAGTACCACGTCAAGAGCAAACACGTGATCGACTTCACCAGCGGCCAGGGTGTCTTCGCCATGTTGGGTGTGAAGGTGCACCGTGGCCCTCAAAATGCACGCTTCAAGGGCCAATTCTCCGTGGTTCGCGGCACGAAGCTCCTCTTGGTGGTGCCACAAATCAAAAAGCCCATGGTGCTCACCCACGAGCTGATGCGCGCGAAGGACTTCGGCAAACCCGAATGGTACGCCAAGGCTTACCGTGGAGCGCAACAGAACAGCCCCTATGAGGTCCTCAACGGCAATATTCCGCTGGAAGGTGGGAGGCAGGGCGTGCTGGTGAGGGTGAAGAATAACGTGCCTCCAGCCAGCGAGCGCCTCGCAGGTTCGAACCTCGTGCTCCAGGTGGTCAAGCCCGACAAACGCTCAAGCAGACCCCTGAGCACAATCTTCGCGCTCCAGGCACATTTGGTGGGTGGGCGCGCCATCCGCTGACGCCATCCGCTGACGCCATCCGCTGACGCCATCCGCTGACGCCATCCGCTGACGCTTCTTCGAGACCTCTTCGACTCTTCACTGACACTCCCTGTGCAAGCCGTGCTAAGCCTCTCGTGATGCATGCTCCCCTCCCCGGCCGTGTAGTCTACATTGATTTCGAGGCCACAGGTCTCGACCCCCAAACCATGGAACCCATCGAAGTCGCCGCTATCGAGGTGATCGATGGGAATATCGGGCAAATGTTCACGAGCCTGATCCATATCAGCCAACCCCTGGCCCGCACCATCGTAGAGCTGACGGGAATCAACGACGCGATGCTGGCTGACGCGCCCCCCCCGGCGATGGTGGCACCGCTGCTGCGGGAGTTTCTTGGTGAAAGCCCACGCTTGGCACATAACGCGGCCTATGATGAGCTCTTGCTGAAGCGTCTCCTGGGCCGGCTCCCCCCAGCTCCGGTCCTCGACACCCTCGAGCTAGGCCTCATCCTACGACCGGATCTTCCGACCCACGCTCTGGCTGCGCTCTGTGAACGCTATGATGTGGTGATCGAGGGGGCCCATCGTGCTGAAGCGGACGTACGAGCCCTCATTGGCGTCGTACACGCGCTCCTCACAGAGGCCCAGCGACGCCCACGACAGCTCCGTGCGATCCTCGCGCCCCTGGCAGGGGGCCGTTGGCCCTGGGAGACCGCGCTGAGAACTGTTCTGAAGCAAGCACACGATGAAGCGGAGCCAGAGCTTCCGCCGCCGCTGATGGAACGCGAGACGGACTTCACCTTGGGCGAGGCCGAGATCGAGGCCTTTTTCACCAAAGGTGAACAGCATGGCGCGCTGCCTAAGGGTGTGCGCCCCCTCTACGAGGCCCTGCCCCGCTTCGAGCCCCGCCCCCAGCAACAAGATATGGCCCGCCTCGTGGCTAGCGCTCTGAGCGAAGGTCAGCACACGATGATCGAGGCTCCCACGGGGGTCGGCAAGAGCCTCGCTTATCTCTACCCCGCAGCACGCTATGCCCTGGAAACGGGCCGCAGGGTGATGGTCTCCACCAACAGCAAAGGGCTGCAAGACCAACTCCATGGCCATGACCTTCCCCTGTTGCGAGCCGCCCTCGGTGACCACCTCCGCTGGCAGGTGGTCAAGGGGCGCGGCAATTATGTCTGTCGCGAGCGATGGCGCGATCTGGTCAACGCCCTGACGCCTGCAGCGAGCCAAGACGATCGCGTCGCCCTGGCCTACCTTGGTGCCATCGTTGATGGCCCTGGAAATGGTGAGCTGGAGCAGGTGCGCGCGTTCATGCGTGAGCGCTACCGCGTCCTGGGCTATCTCGTGGAGCAGGTGCGTGGCCATGACTGCGGGGGCAAAGGAAGACACCAGGAGTGTCCCACAGGGCGCGTCTCGCGCCTGGCGGCCCGCGCTCATATCGTGATCATCAACCACTCGCTCTTGATGACCCACTCACAGCTGCTTCCCGAAGCCACCCAGGTGATCATCGACGAGGCCCATTCCCTCGAGGAGCGCGCAGCAGGCGTCTTCGCCAATGAGCTGCTGGGCTTCGATCTCTTTCGCGTATGGCGCCGCGCTGGCACCAACCTCGGTGAGCAAGGCCTCTCCCGCTCTCTCCATCGCTTGGTTGGCAGAAGTAAAGGAAAGCCGGGTGAGCCGTCGAGTGAGCGCGCCGCCCAAGAGCTGGCGCGCCAAGCCGCGCTGCTGGAGAGCACCACCGCGCGCTTTGGCGTGGCTGCCCAGCGCATCGCCCAAGAACGCAAGAAGGACACCCAAGAGATCGAGGGGCGCGAGCTAGCGCTCGCCGACCTCTCCACCGCTCAACGCCAGAAGCTCGAAGCGCGCCTCGACGCGCTGCACGAGGCCATCCTCGGCATGCGCAGCGCCGTGGATGGCGCCATCGCCTACCTCAAAGAGGAGCAGGGCGGGCGCGCCGCCTCCCGGCGCGTGCTCGATCGCGGGCTGCACGATCTGAAGTTCGCGCTCTTTGAGCAGGAAGAGACCCTCGAGACCTTCCGCGAAGCGCCCTCACGCCGGGAGGTGCGCGTACTGCGGGTACACACAACGCGAGCCGAGCGCTTCTCCTTGGTGGCCGATCCGCTGCACGTGGGAGGAGAGCTGCGCGAGCGTGTCTTTTCACGCTATCGCGCGGTAATCCTGACCTCCGCATCCCTCTCCCTCGCCGACAGCGGGCAGTTTGTGGCGCGACGCATTGGCTTCTCCGGTGAAGCAAACGATGAGAACGCACCCCAGCTGACCCAGCTCGCTGCCCCATGGGATCCCAAGGAGGCGGCCATCAACCTGCTGGTAGAAGACCTGCCTCCCATCTCCGAGAGCGCCCAACGCACCCTCGCCATGGCGGCGCTGATTCACGAAGTGGTCACAACCTTGGGGGGACGCACTTTGGTGCTCTTCTCTTCCACGGCGCGCATGACCCATACCGCGCGCGCCCTCCGCTCAAAGCTCGAAGGCACCGACCTAGAGCTCCTCGAACAGCGCCGCGACGGCCCCATCCATCGGCTGCTGCGACAGATGCGCGCCGACAGCGGCACTGTGCTCTTTGGCGTGCAAAGTTTTTGGAGCGGTGTGGACATCCCTGGCAAGGCACTCTCCTGCGTGATCATCGAGCGCGTGCCCTTCGCGAGCCAGCAGCGACCGATCATCGCCGCGCGCATGGGCGCCGAAGGGGAAGGCTACGCAGGATTCGATCGCTATCTCTTGCCTCGCGCGCTGCTCGATTTGAAGCAAGGCGCAGGCCGCCTCCTCCGCGGCGGCTCGGATCGCGGCGTCGTGGTGCTCTGCCACGAGAACCTCTCGCAGAAGGCCTACAAGGACCAAGCCGTCGCGATGCTGCCAGGAGGGGAAACAGAGACGGTGCCCCATGGTGAGATCGGCCCCGCTTTGGTGAACGCGTGCGAGGCGCTGGGGATCCCTCGGGCCTGAGATTCAGAAATAGTAGCGCACCTTGATGCTGACGTCCCAATGGGCGGGGCCGAAGTCGTTGTTGTCGAAGACCAAAAACGGCGTCCAGCCCAGCTCGAGCACCGTATCGAGGGGCACCTTGCGCCAATGGATCGCCAATCCCCCGAGGATGCGCAGCATCAAGCCGCTCTCGGTGCCATGCCTGTCATCCCAAAAGGCGATGCCCAGCCCAGGCCCAACATAAGGCACGAGGTTGAGCACAGAAGAGGTGACCAAAGTCGCGGGGTGCCAGAGGTAGTCGAAGGTGAAGGCCATGCCATGGTGATAGAAGGGCAACCACGCCAGCTGAAATTGCAACGCGTGTTGGGGGGCCAAAAAGAGCTTGGCGGAGATCCCCGTGGGGCCAGCGAGGGTGACGCCCAGGCCGAAATTTCCACCACCGCCGCTCACGCGCCGAGAGGGTGAGGGCTGAGCCGAGACTTCGGGCACATGACCTAGGAGCGTGTAACAAGCACCGAATAATAAGAGAACCTTGAGCACTTTTTTCATGGCGCAGAGCATACGCGAAAAGTGTGGAGGTTGGCGAGTTGTGGTCTTCCAATTGACTTAGTCAAGAACTTAGTCATCATGAATCCATGAGCAGCGTTAGTGTACACGAAGCCAAGACACACCTTTCTCGACTACTTCGACGGGTGGCTGCTGGAGAAGAGATCCTCATCACCAGGGGCGGAACCCCCGTGGCTCGATTGGTCCCCGAGAGAACAAACCAACGACAACTCGGCGTGGATCGCGGAGTCTTTGAAATCCCAGAGGATTTCGATGAGCCCCTACCTGATGACGTCCTCGAAGGCTTCTATCGATGAGAGTGCTGCTCGATACCCACTGCTGGCTATGGATGCAGGCCAACCCTGAGCGTTTTTGCCACACAACCTACGAGCTGCTGCAGTCAACGGAGAACGAGCTACTGCTCTCTGCAGCTAGCGCCTGGGAGATCGCGATCAAGGTGGCCATCGGAAAGCTGTCTTTGCCCGCCCCTCCCGAAGAGTACGTGCCTTCGCGCATGGCGAAGAGCGGCACCTCAGCGCTGCCGATCTTTCATCGACATGCCCTGCACGTCGCGCAGCATCGTCTGATCATCGCCCAAGCGCAGCTGGAAGAGATCCCAGTGCTCACGGCCGACCGACTCTTTCCTCAGTATGACGTGGAGCTGATCGCTCCGTGAGTGCCGCCGCGCTCACCGAAGCTGAGATCTTCTTTGGTATCGAACGCGATGGCTGCGATCTGTGCGTCCGCATGGGAGATAGGGCAGCCAAGTCTGCGACGCTCAGCGACAATCATCGCGAAGAACCGGGCTGCGGAGCGGTCGAAGCTTCGACCTGTGCCCACATTGCTCCCGTCGAACTCAGTCGGGCAGCCCGACCTCCGGTCCCAAGTCGCCAGAGAAGACGGTATCCGCGATTGGCCCAAGATCCACCGTTGGCCCATTCGCGTTTGCGACAATCTCATTAAGCGCGTCTTCCCAATAAGATATTGTACTTCTAATTCGGCTGGTGGTGGGAAGATCCTCGTACTTGAAGAAGTACCAGCCCGACGAGAGCTTTCCGGGAACCTCGCAGTCGGACCAGGGAGGCGCGCAATGCATCAGCGACGTGACGGCATAGTAGGTGCCTGGGTCGCTTCGATGCTTTTCATCTTCGTATACCAGGCTCTGTTTGTACCAGTCGCCGTCCTGGTGGTAGTCGATGTTGTTGCCAAGAACATCGAGCCAATAGCCCCATTGCTCCCGTGCTGTGTGATCAACGCTGCGGGTTAGGGGCTCACTCGGTGGAGAGATATCGTAACTGCTCAAGGGCACACCCTGTCTTTTGAGTGCAACCGAGTGAGGCAGGGTTGTCGGCTATGAGCTCGCAGCGAATCAAGTGCCCCACACCCTCGGCTCCAATCTTCCACCGATAGCTGCGCACCTTACGCGGAGCCGGTGTTCCATCCTCACTGGTGCAAGACACGAGTATCGGCAGGCAGAGTAGGCCTATGGCAAGGAACAAAACGCATTGGCATCGCTTTGGAGTTAAGAACAAGTAGCTCGTCATCATCGTCATTGCCAACTCCCTTGCCATTGGGAAACCTCCGCATCTGAGGTTTCTCCCACTGGATACGGCTCAGTACAGCCGAGCGGGGCCAGAACAACCAAGAGCATGCATGACCCGTCCTAGCAAGCGCAGCCTACGAAACCGCAGCCACGTCTGTGATGGGAAAAACGGGCATCCTACCGCCCGCGAACCACCTTTGCGGCCTGCAACACCAGCTGCTGGAACTCGCGGCGGTAGCCGTGGCGATCCCCTCCCTCGGCGCCCTTGGCCAGGCGAAGGATTGCAGGCCAAGGCCGCGCCACTTCGCCAGCGTAACGCGAACCACGCAGCTTCATGCCAAACCAC
>JAFCZD010000879.1 GCA_019314525.1 Deltaproteobacteria bacterium | reverse complement strand
GCCCGCTGGAAGTCGATCTTCGTGCCCCAGGAATCGTCTTTGGCCACCTTCATCACGGCGGATTCCATGGCAGCATCTTGGGCCACCGCCTTGGGCGGGGCCTTGCTGTAGGGTGTTTTGGGAGCGCTCGTTGAGTTCTTGGTGACGTTCGTTGAGTTCTTGGTGACGTTCGTTGAGTTCTTGGTGACGCTCGTTGAGTTCTTGGTGACGCCAGCGGCTCCCTTGCTCAGCAGTGAGCATCCTCCGAGGAGCAGCGCGCCCAGAAACAGGGTGTAAAGGGGCCTTACGAATTGTTTTGTGTGGGTGTTGAGCATGGTCTTAAGCATGGGTTCTCTCCGGGGTCTCATCAGGTGTTAGAGGGTCATCACCCTTCGTAAACCCAGAGGCCCTCTAAGTGAGAACCTAGCGCGACCACTTCCACCCCACGTTCAGGCCGATTTGATAATCTGGACGATGAACCCAGCCCTCACCTAGGATCTGAAATGCGCGTCCACCGCCGCCAACCCTCAGCTGCATGAAACCCGTGGGAGTGAGCGAGATCTCCAATGAGAGGTTGAGTTGGTAGGCGAACGCGGAGGTGTCTTCGGAGACGCCTGCGTTGTCTTGGAAGAGGTGTTCATAGCCCGCGCTTGCGCCAAGGGAGGGCCGCAGCCAGCGCAAGGTCCAGGCGTAGTTGGCCCCGAAGTGTAGCCCAAAGTCTTGGTAGCTCGCAGCGTCCACGTTGGGGTCCGTGCTCCACAAGAGGCGGACGAAGGGGGCCCATCCGCTGGGCGATTGGAGTTGGTAAGTCAGCGCCGCGCCCAAGGTGACATCCCCCGATTGGAGCGCTGCGCGCCGTAGGAGGAACCCGCCCGCCAGCGCGTGCGTCCACGCCCTCGTCGAACCGGCGAAGAGCCCGCCCTTGGGGATGGCCATGGTGGGGTGGTACTTCCTGAAGGCGGCGGGTTTGAGCAGCACCGCCTGCCCTTGGCTGAGGGAGACCTGGCTTCTCCCGATCTCGTTGCTGCCCAAAAAATAGACCACATACTTGCCTGCAGCGAGGGAGAGGCGAACCTCACGGCGGGGGCTCGCGTCTCTCTCGGCGACGACCCTCTCTCCGGCCCCATCGAGTACGACGAATCGACCTGCTTCATTCGCGCGCATCGAAAGGTAGGACTGCAGCCGCGCTGGGCGGCTGAGCAGCAGCTCACCCTGACCCGCCAGCTTGAACTGGTACATGGGGTGCTGGGCACCTCCGATGGATGACGTGGTTCGGGCAACGGTGCGAGAATAGGCGTATCGATAGACCTCGCTGAGGGTGACTTCCCCATCGCCGGATTCATCGGCGGCGCCACGCAACCCAGATACGAGGTAGTGTGAAAAGAACGATCCTCGGATCTCCTTGGCCTCCTGGCTCAGCTCATCGGCGGCGCTCGAGGTGACGATGGCATAGCCCGACGCGCGCATATCCTCGTTGACGTTGATCGTATACGCCGGGCCCCTGCGTCCCCCTTTCATCGCGACCAAGCTGCCGCTCCTGCAGGAGTCGACGAAGGCGAGCCGCACGCTGATGCCTGGCTTCCGGAGGAACTTTGCCAGCTCGCGGAACTGCAATGAGCTGCTGCCAAGCTCAAGGGCGTCTCCGTCGGCGTGGCCAGAATAGTAAACAAGGAGCAGGGCGCGGGTGGTGGGCTTCGTGGAGGCTCTCCTCGCGTGTCCTGCCACGCTACGGATTGTCTTCCACGCTTGGGTCGCGTTCTGTCCGAGGAGCAGCTTGACTCGCTCTGGACGGAACCCTCCAACCTCCATCAACGCCTGTGCAAATTTGCGCGCGTCGGCCTCGGCAAATTGAAGCGGCCTTTTCGGGTGGTGCCCGAGGTTGTTGCCGATGACAATGGCGAAGCGCTCCGTGGTGGCCTGGGCCGAGGTCGCGCCAAAGAGCATCGCGCCAAAGATCGACACCACAAAGAGCATCCTTGGTCCGCTCATGGTGTTTTCTCCACCTTCTGCACCAGCAGGGTCACCATGGGTTTGCCAATCTGTTGGGCGCTCAACGCCCTCGCCCCATCAGTTTTGAGCAAACGAACGATCTTTCGGTGGAGTCTGTCTCGTCGAAAGACCTTCTCCGAGAAGACGATGACGATGTGTTCTGTGCCCGCGGAGCTGTCCAAGACGACGCTTCCTGGCAGGACGTGCTTGCCTTGGGTTTCGAGGTAGAGCGGCGCTGGCGTCACCGCAGGGTCTGTCTCTGGGTAAAAGGGTGTCGCTCGGTGCCCCGCGTCCACGGAAAACACCGTCGCATAGCCGGCCGATGAGGTGGTGAGGATGAAGCGCAGTGAGCTTGGCTCCGTTTTTGACGACGAACTGCTGGCCTGCACGCCTTGCGATCACCTTGGCGGATAGCGCGCCCTTGAAGCGCACGGCGCCAGATTGCGGGTGCTGCTCTGTAGGTGCCCAGACGAGCAGCAGGATGGCAGCTGCGGCAGCGAGGGGCGCGGTGAGCGTTGGGATCCATCTCCACCCCCACCGTCGTGGTGCCTGGGCGACGCCTTCGTCGTGGAGACGCAACTTGATCTGCGCGAGATTCGCCTCCCGCTTGTGCTCGAAAATCGCGACGTTCTGCTGAAGGGCGGCGAGCTTCGCTGCACATGGGGGGCAGCCCTCCACATGAGACTCAAGCTCGGTGGCTTGATCCTCGCTGAGATCGCCGGTGGTGAGCTGTACGAGGGAGAAGCGTGGTGGGCAGTCAGACATCGACATCCTCCATGAGCGTCCCCAACTTGGCGCGCAGGGCGGTGAGTCGTTTGACCACCGCGCGACGGGAGATTCCAACCTGCTTGGCTACCTGACCCTGGTCCAGTCCATCGATGTGGTGGGCCACCAGGATGGTCATGGTGCGGTCGTCGAGCTCTTCCATCAGATCTTGCAGGGTGCGTCGGAGCTGCAGTTGACGATCCATGCCTCGTCCATCCCATCCGCCTCTCTCGGGCAGCACGTCAACGGGTATGGCCCCCTTGCGTTTGTTGGTGCGGATGATCTTGAGGCAGGCGTTGGTGCAGATGCGGTAGAGCCAGGGCAGGTGGCTGTCGCCGTAGTGAAAGCGGTGAAGCGCCCGAAACGCATTGATGAACGTCTCCTGAACGGCGTTCTCGGCCTCACCGTGGTCACCGAGCATGCGCAGGCTCTTGTCAAAGAGCACGCCCGCGTAGCGCCGGTGCAGATCCTCGATGGTCGCGACCCGATCATGCACGTCGTTTACTCCAGATAAACCCGACGAGAGGCCAGCTGAGAACCTCTAGATTGATGCAGTGGGGTATGAGCCTGATCATCGGGAGCATGGAGGGACGATCTTCCACGCGCTTGGAGTGCTGTCAATACTAGCCAGCGCGGCGGGAACGCTCACGCTTTTAGGGTATAGAAACGTGCGTGACCGAGAGGGGAGGAGCCTCCACCGCCAGGCCGCAGCTGTCGAGGGTCACGTTTGCCGTCTTTGTGCTCACAGCGTCGCCCGTG
>JAFCZD010000256.1 GCA_019314525.1 Deltaproteobacteria bacterium | reverse complement strand
CCTCACCACCCCTGTCCAAGGCGCTCCGCGCTCGTATGGATGCATGGCTCCGCGGTGAGGAGGACGCCACACTCCAAACCGCCCTCGAATACCTCACCGTCGAGGGCAACCCGACCCAACGTGCCTTTGAGCTGCTGTGAGCCGATGATGCCGCGACCCGCAGTGAATCCTAGACCTAAGAGAGGCTCAAGCTGGCCTTGGTGTTGCAGGCAATAAGGCCCATATGAAAAGGGCGGTCCTGGAGGGCGTGGAGGAAGCGGACCAAGCTTAGTCGATATCTAGCGGTAATTACGAGGGTTGCAAGGAGGATGCCTGCGATGCGTAACCGCACACTCACCCCCTACTTCCGTCTGCCTGCGGACGAGCGGACCCCACCTGTGGAGCCAAGAGTCCCACGTCGTGTGTTGCGCTCTGCCCGTAGCCTCGAGGGGCGCGCCATCTCACGAGGGCGCTACCTCCTGCTGCAGCTGCTCTGTCACACCCGCAACACCGCCACTTTTAGCGCGCGTGATCAGCACAGCGGCCTGGAGCTGGAGGTAGAAGTCGCCTTCGATACAGACACACCACGGGGCTATCGTGTGCTCTCCACCACGCTCCCCGAGCGTCCAAGCTTACCCAACCTCTACACCCCGCCCATCACCCTCGAGCATCGAATCAGCAGCCACCATCGATATCTACGGCATCTTGGAGGAAGACCTCAGAAGAAACGCTGACACAGAGGGAGGATTCTTTTTTGGTTCGCGACTTACGCCGCGAATGTCTAGACTTCAGCATCATGTGCATGCGCCCTCGCCCCTCGCCCTCTCTCATAGCGCTCCCGCTCCTCATCAGCCTGGGGCTCACCCTCGATCTCGCCCTCGATCTCACCCTCGCTCAGGCCACACCCGCGTTGAGCAAAGGGGAGACGACGCCAGCCTCCAGCCCTGGCCCTGGCCCTGGCTCGAGCCCCACCTCTGTGGAGATAAAAAAACGGCTCCGCCACCTTGCACGCTTGCGTCAGCTGCGCGGACCTCGTGTCCTGCAGATTGAACGTGTCTCGCGCGCAGAGCTGAAAAAATACCTGCGGGCCACCCTCGTGGACAAGAAGAGAACCGAGTCGACCTATGCTGACGAAGCCGCGCTGCTCGAGGCATTGCTCCTGCGACGTGACGAAGGGTCATTGCTGGACGACATCGTAGAGCGCATGGTTGAGCATACGGTGATTCGCTACGACCCTCGCCGCCGCAAGCTCCTAGTGGTGAATAACGCTACGCCTCCCAGCCTGGCTCTGAGTGGTGAGCTGTGTCGCGCGTTGATCGACAGACGTCACCGTTTGCCTCGTTTCTTGCGCCCCTTCCGTGCCGATGGAGATCGCCTCGTTGCACGGAGCGCTCTGGTCGCTGGTGACTGTGCTGGCGTGCTGGTGGAACAGCAAGTGCAGCGACACGGCTTGAACTTGTCACACCTCTCGCAGCAAGAGGACGCCATCGTCGAACGTCTCGCTCCCAGACGCGCCCACACGCCCTACCTCGACGCCCTCTTCGTCGCCCCGCTCCGGGCCGGTCTGCGCTTCACGATGCGGCTCCGTAAACGTCGCAGCTGGCAGCGCATCAACCGCATCTACCGGCGCCCACCGCGCACAAGCGAACAGCTCTTGCACCCACGGCTTTTTCTGCGCAATTCGCGAGGAAAGACGATTCGCGCCCGTTCCCTGCGCGCCTTCGGCAAGCTCCGCCCCTTCTGGCAGGACACCTGGGGCGAGCTCCGGCTCCGTTTGATGCTCGCCACACAACTCCACCACACCATCGCCGCGCGCGCCGCCGCAGGCTGGGATGGCGACCGGCTCGTGGCCTACCGCCGAGAGGGTCAGAAACCTGTGGTGATCCACCTCATTCATTGGGACAGCGAGGCCGACGCCTTCGAGTTCGACAACGCGATGCAGCGAGCGCTGGCAGCCCGCAACCTCCAACACCTCAACCCTGCACGTTCTGATACCAAACTCTACGCTGGCGCCCACAGCTCGCAGATCTTGGTGCAGCGCTTTCGCCGCGCTGTGCTAACCATCTATGGAGTGAAGGCCGAGGAACGCGAGGCGCTGCAGAAGGAAGTCTGGCAGCGCTTTTCCATCGGTGGGAGGCGGCTGAAGCCACCAAAGTAGCTTGGGAAACCCAATGGGCGAGCAAGGAGCCAAGGGACTATGACCTGGTATGAAGACGATGACTTCTGGCACCTCTTCGAGCCGCTGCTCTTCGACGCTGAGCGCCTCGGGGCGGCCGAGGCGGAATGTGAAGCCATCATTGATCTCACCCACCTCCAGGCAAAAGCGGATGTGCTCGATCTCGCCGCCGGGGTTGGACGCCACGCCGTGCCCTTTGCGCAACGCGGACACCAGGTCACCGCCGTAGATCGCACCACGCACTATCTAGACAAGGCAAAGGCGCGAGCAAAGAGCGCGGGCGTTTCCCTCGAGTTGGTAGCTGAAGATATGCGACATTTCTCGCGCCCACAAAGCTACGATCTGGCGCTCAACCTCTACACCTCTTTTGGTTTCTTTTCGGATGAGCAAGATAATCTGCGCGTGGCGGAGAACCTCTACCACTCGCTGCGACCCGATGGATACGCCGTGCTGGAGATGACCAGCAAGGAGATCCTCGCGCGTGACTGGCGTGAGCGCGATTGGCGCGAGAGCGCGGAGGGAGCGCTCATTCTCGAAGAGCGCAAAGTCAAAGACCACTTCAGCCGCGCGAGCTGTCGCTGGTTGATGGTGACCAAGAGCGGCTGCCGGCGAGAGTATTGCTTCGAGCATCGGCTCTACTCTGCCTCGGAGCTGGTGGCGTTGCTGACACAAGCCGGCTTTGGTGAGGTAAAAATCTATGGTGACCTGGAGGGAGCGCCCTTCGACCAAGAAGCCTCACGAATGGTCGCTGTGGCGAAGGCCTAGGACTGAGCTTGTCACTCAAAGCACCACGAACATCGATTCGGCGCCTACGCGCCCATCTTCCTGCAGGTCATCATTCGCGAGGCTGGTGACCACCTCGAGCACGTGAGGGTGCGTCATGATCACCTCGCGAAACGCCCTCTCGTTGAGCCTCAGCAGCCACGCCCGGGTGCGCGCGCTCACCGAGAAAGGCGAAGGCCCGGTGCCAAGCAGAGAGTCCTCCCCAAAGACATCCCCAGTGGCGAGCTCGAAGGTGGCGCCATGTTCGTTCTCCCCGATGAGCCGACCACTGAGCACCACATAGAGGCCATCCGCGCGCCCCCCGCAGATCGCGAGCCTGGTGTCTGACTCGACCTCCAAAAAATCAAAGCGTTGGGCCAACGCTTGGCGATCATCACCAGAAAAGGGCGCGAAGAGCCGGTGCGTCTGCACCAGGGTGTTCACCAAGCACTCACGGAAAAAGCGCAGCAAGACCTTCAACACAGTGGGGTAGGTCTCGATCAAGGTGGAGACCACCTCCCGCGAGATCTCAAGCAGCGTGCACGCCTCCAGGGCCTCCACGCTGGCCGTGCGAAGTCGCCTGGAGACCAGCGCTATCTCACCAAAGAAGGCCCCCTCCTCGAGGTGCCCGAGCTCCTGACGCGGCGCCCCACGATAAACCAGCACCCTGCCCTCCACTAGGACGAAGAGACCACCACCCTCAGTACCCTCGCGAACGATCACATCACCTGGCTCGAGCTGACGAACCTCCACCTTTTCAATCAAGCTGCGCAGCGCGTCAGGCTCCAGGGCGCTGAAAAGTGGGGTGGGCGGTAGCTCATCGATCGCAGGCGCTCTGGGTGTGACCACCGGTGGGTGACCCCTGCCCGTCTCGTCGAGGGAGACCTGAAAGACTCCTGGACCACCCACCGAATCGGAGACAGGTGTTGGGGTAGACGTGCCCTCCAATACGTCTGAGAGCTGGAGCACATCGAGGGACTCACCAAGGGCGATGGAGATGTCGCTCTGCTGCCCTTCCGCTGGAGGTGTCCCAGGCTCCAGCTCCAACATGGGGTCTGGATCGGGCGACACGGGCGACACAGGCGGCGGCACGATAGGCGCTGCCATGCGTGGAGGAGGCGGCGCAGATGGGCGCGCCGGCCCGGTGGGCACGGCGTTCAAGCCCGAACTCCGCACAGGAGCCACCGGCCCTGTCGCCACTGGCCGAAGGCCCTGCCTCCGCACGGGCGCCACGGGCCCCGTTGCCATAGGCCGCAGCCCCTGCCTCCGCGCAGCCGGCACGGGCCCTGTGGGTGGGGCCTGCAAACCTTCCCCAGCGGAAGCCTGCGACGCAGCACGCTTTGGGCTCCGCATCGGCTGAGGAACCCCACCCCCGTTTTTTGCGTAGAGCTCTGCGAGCATCGTCTGGGTCCGCTCATGCTCCTCATCGATAGCGAGGATTTGCCGGCAGAGGGCGATGGCTTTGAGCAAAAAGCCCCCCTTGGCGTGCAACGCCACCGCCTGCTCAAACGCCGCCACCGCGAGGCCGGGCTTACCAAGACGCTGCTCCAGCTCGCCAAGCTTATGGGGCCATCTCGCGTTCTTAGGCTCGAGCTTGGCGAGTTGAGCGTAGACGGTGGCCGCTTTCGCCAGCTTGCCCGCGTTGCGATAATTACGCGCCTTTTCTTTCAATTTGACGATAGAGGCCATTTGATAAGCTTCGCCAAGGTTGAGCCTGAGCGCAATACTTTGCTGGCTCGAGAAGAAACGAGCCGTTGTCGACGGGTGCTCGTTGGGTGAGAATGGGAGCGTGCAACCCCAAGACAGAAACGGCCTCAAGGCGGCGCTGAGCAGCCAGTTCCTCGCACACCTGCCCGGGCGCGATCGCAAAGCGGTGTTGGTAGCGCTGGCTTGGCTCACGCGCCTCGACAAGCGAGTCACCGAGAGCGAACGCATCTTCCTGCACGATCTAGGAGGGCGCTTGGCCCTCGATGATGCGGAAATCGACCAGGCGATCCAGGCATCCAAGGACATTGGCAGCGCCCAGGCAGCCGTTCACGCCATCCCCTCGGAGTGGGTGCGCGAGCTGCTGCTCCAGCAGCTGGTAGCCGCTGCCTTCTGTGATGGGGCCTATGACGCTCGGGAACGGCATGGGATCCGTAAGCTGGCCAAAGCCGCCGCCATCCCCTTTCATCGCGTGGAGAGCTGGGAGCGAGCTTTTGCCTACGGCCTCTACGAGCGCATGGAGCACGACGAGGAGTTGCTCACCACAACCCAGGAGATTTTGGCCAGACGCGAAAACCGCCAGGGCTGGAGTTTTCAACGCGTGGCGCAGATCGCCGCGGGCGGTGTGCTCGGAGGCAGCGCTGTGGTGCTCTCCGGTGGAGCAGCGGCCCCGGCGTTGCTCGCAGCCCTTGGGGCCTCGGGTGCGGTGGCCGTAGCGGGCGGCCTCTCGGCCCTCGGCGCCGAGGACCTCCCCACGCCCACCGTGGGCAGCGGTCCCTTTGGTGAGAGCGTTGGCCTCGTCGCCAGCCAGCTCTTCGGGCCGGACGAGGCGTTGACACACTTCGCCCTACGAGCTGCCACCGCAGGGCTTGAGGAGACAAGCCTCGAGTACCTTGACGGGCGCAGCGGTCACGTGGTGATCGGCGTCAGCGGCTACGGGCTGAAAAACAGCGATCTCATCGCTGATTGGCGCGCCCTCGAGCAAGCCTACCCCTTCGCTGAGCGCTACGCCTTGACCTGGGAGGCCACAGAGCTCGTGCGCCTGGGCACCTGCCTCAGTAATGAGGACGACCTTGGCGATGAGGAGGACCTCGCAGAGATATGGCAGCGCATACAAGACAAGGCACGAGCGCTGGGGACCCTCTTGGCAGAGATTCCCTCCGAAGGCTGGCTTGGCAGGCGCCCACTCACGCTCGTGGGCTTCTCCTGCGGCGCGCTGGTGATCCTGGAGGCCCTGCGCGTCATGGGACCAACGCAGCGCAATATCAGCGTAGATTCGGTGGTGCTCCTGGGCGGCGCGGCACCCGTAGACGAGGGCGCGCTCTGCGCGCTCTCGAAGGAGATCGGTGGCATGTTCTTCAACGGCTATTGTGTAAAAGACGCCGCGTTGAAGCGCCTGGGCCCCGACCTCATCGGTTTGCAACCCATCTGCGCCGACACCCCCACAGTACGCAACCTGCATTTCGAGGGCCTCGCCGGCGACCACCTGGCCTACCGCCTGCAGTTGGTTGCCCTCCTCGAGCAGGCCCGCGCCCATGGCGCTTGAACGAGAAGTGTAATAGGGGGCAGCCTGTGCAAAGGTGCTGCACATGCCACCTCGAAAGAAGCTGAGCCACGCCGCACGCGTCTTGCGCATCTACGAAACTCTGCAATCCGCTCCCTTCGTCACACCGCGCGATCTGATGGAGCGCTTCGGCGTCTCACGGCGCACCATCTACAACGACTTCGAAACCCTCGAAGAAGCAGACATCCCCATCTACTCCGAGCCAGGCCCTGACGGTGAAGCACGCTGGCAGCTCCAATTCGCCGCCCGGCGCAATGTCATCACCCTCGGCCGGGGACAGATCGTGCCCTTTGGCCTGGCAAAATTGTCCCTGGGATTCCTCGCAGGCACAGACCTCTATCAACAGCTAGAAACGATCATCAGCCGCCTACAGCAGGGCGCCCCCCCCGAAGCGCGCAAACATCTGCGAGAGCTTCCCAAGAAGATCGCCGTCGTGCCCTTTGGCCCCAAGCGCTACTTGAAGCAGGCTGACGTGCTCAATGAGCTGCTCTCCGCGCTGCTCTATGACAGTAAGCTACGCATACGCTACCGCCGGCCAGGGAAGCGCGCCAAAGAGCATGTGATCGCCCCCTTGACCCTGCTTCTCTATCGCGAGGCGCTCTATTTCATCGCCGCCTTCGACGACGAGGAGGGGCACCTCGACCGCCCCCTGCTCTTTGCAGTCGACCGCGTGCTCGAGGCAAGTTGGCTGCGCAAGGAACGCTTTGCCTACCCCGAGGACTACGATCCCCACAGCATCATCGACGGTGGCTTCGGCCTGATGGGCGGGGGGGCCGAAGAAGAGGTCGAGGTGCTCTTCGACGCCGAGCAGGCGGAATATATCCGCGAACGCCATTGGCACGACTCTCAGAAGCTGCGCAAGAGCAGCGATGGTCGGCTGCGCGTGAACCTCAAGGTGAATGGGCTTTGGGGCGTCTACCGCTGGCTCATGGGCCACGCCGACACCTCAGAGGTGGTGGGCCCTCCAGCGCTGCGAGCCCAGGTGCGCGAGGCGCTGAAGAAGGCGCTGGCACGACATGGGGGGTAGGAGAGCGATCTAGCGACAGCAGACAGCGCCGTCGCCGTCACGGGTGACGTCGCTCGGCCGCCAGTAGGCCTCCGCGTTCACGTCGTTGACGCCAGCACGGAGACACGTGGACGTGGTGGTGAGCCCCACGACCCCCACACCCCACAGCCAGGTCCCTTTTCCGTCGGAACAAAAAAAGCCAAGGTAGGTCGCGGGCGCCGGCTTTGAGATGCATGTGCTGCTACAAAGCCCGTCTCGAGGCGCGTAGGGCTGCCCACCTGAGCGGATGCAGCCTCCGATCCAATAGAGAAGGGAGGAACTCGTTCCCTCTGCCCTCCCGCCTTGAGCGCGGTATTCGCTCGCCGTACAGAGATGCCAGCCGGTATTGCAGAGGGTCTCTGCAGCGCATTGGTCAGCCACACTGCCCTTGCAGACCACCATCGTGGAGTCCCAGCTGGCGGGTTCGAAGAGTTCGCTATTGTTCACGCACGCCGGTCCCGCCGTCGTATCCGAGGGCACAGGCGTCGTATCCGAGGGCACAGGCGTTGTATCCGAGGGCACAGGCGTTGTATCCGAGGGCACAGGCGTTGTATCCGAGGGCACAGGCGTTGTATCCGAGGGCACAGGCGTT
>JAFCZD010000878.1 GCA_019314525.1 Deltaproteobacteria bacterium | reverse complement strand
TCCCCATAACTCCTGGCTCAGGAGGGTGTTAGCCTGATCGAAAAGGTGTCAGCATGGCGCCAGAAAGAGAGGCGCTATGCCCCGACCGAGCTGGGATGACAACTTCCTCGCCATTTCTCATGTGGTGGCCAAACGCTCGAAGGACACGAGCACTCAGCTTGGTGCGGTGATCGTTGGGCCTGACCACGAGATCCGGTCCACGGGGTATAATTGTTTCCCCCGTGGCATTGATGACGATGTGGAGGCGCGCTACGAGCGCCCCGAGAAATACAAATGGATTGAGCACGCTGAGCGCAACGCGATCTATAACGCGGCTCGTATGGGGACGCCCCTCAAGGGCTGCACCGTCTTTGTGCCTTGGATCCCCTGTACGGACTGCGCCAGGGCGATCATCCAGGTGGGTATGGTGGAGGTGGTCGTGGAGGATATCCAGGTGCCCGATCGCTGGCGGGAGGACTTTCATCGTTCGTTGACGATGTTGGAAGAGGCGGGTGTGTGCGTTCGACACGTCAATTGCCCAGAGCCGCTGCATCCGGCAGATGTGCTGCGACGCGACGTGGCTCCTTAAGAAACTCTGACTTCTACCCGTGGTCGCTCCGTGCTATGTCCGGCCTTATGACGAAGCTGACTATCGCTGACATTTTCGCAGGTAAAGCCAAGTTGGGGTCCCAAGTGACCATCGAGGGTTGGGTGCGAACGCGCCGTGACTCCAAAGCGGGGCTCTCCTTCATCGCGTGCTCCGATGGGTCATCGCAAAACCCGTTGCAGGTTGTCGCCCCTGGCGAGCTTGAGAATTATCAAGAGGTGCTCAAGCTGACCAGCGGCTGCTCTTTGCGAGTGGTTGGCGAATTGCTGGAGTCTCAGGGCAAGGGGCAGTCGGTGGAGGTCAAGGCCGAGAGCCTCGAAGTGCTGGGTTGGGTGGACGATCCTGAGAGCTATCCCATGCAGCCCAAGCGTCACACCATGGAATATTTGCGTGATGTGGCACATCTGCGGCCCCGCACCAATATCATTGGTGCTGTGATGCGCGTGCGGCATACCCTGGCTCAGGCGATCCATCGTTTCCTCTCCGACAATGGCTTCTATTGGATCCACACCCCCATCGTTACCGCGAGCGACGCGGAGGGGGCAGGGCAGATGTTTCGCGTCTCCACTTTGGATCTCGAAAACTTACCTCGGAGTGACAAGGGCGACATCGACTTCTCCCAGGACTTCTTCGGCTCGGAGACGTTCCTCACCGTCTCTGGGCAGCTCAACGCCGAGGCGTATTGCCTGGCGATGAGTCGCGTCTACACCTTTGGGCCCACGTTTCGTGCTGAGAACTCCAACACCCGGCGGCACCTCGCGGAGTTCTGGATGATCGAGCCTGAGATAGCCTTCGCCGATCTGCAGGACGACGCACAGCTCGCGGAAGACTTCCTCAAGGCTATCTATGGCGCTGTGCTCCAGGAGTGTCCCGATGAGATGGCGTTCTTCGATCGATTCGTGCAGAAGGGTGTGCGGGGGCGTCTAGAGCAGCTGGTGGAGGCTGACTTCACCCGTATGGACTACTCTGATGCGATCAGCGAACTCGAAAAAACCAAGCGAAAATTTGAGTTCCCCGTGCGCTGGGGAGTGGATCTGCAATCTGAGCACGAGCGCTATCTCACCGAAGAGGTCGTGCATGGACCTGTGGCCGTGCTCAACTATCCGAAGTCCATCAAGGCCTTCTATATGCGCGTCAACGATGACGGCAAGACGGTAGCCGCCATGGACGTCCTGGCGCCAGGCATTGGGGAGATTATCGGTGGCAGCCAGCGCGAAGAGCGCTTGGACGTGCTCGACGCTCGCATTGCCGAGATGGGGTTGCCCGCTGAGCACTACAGCTGGTATCGGGACCTGCGGCGCTATGGGACGGTACCCCACGCTGGCTTTGGTCTTGGCTTCGAGCGCGCGGTCCAATACGCCACCGGCATCGATAATATTCGTGACGTGATCCCCTTTCCTCGCGCGGCGCGCCTGGCAGAGTTCTAAGTTAGCTGGTCGTATTACGATCTTGAGATTTTTCATACAAGATAGTAAGAACTCTCGATTCGTAATATGGGAGTGGCCATGGCCCAGCTCGAACGTGTAAGTCTCGCCATTGAACAGGATTTGCTCGAACGCTTTGATGCTCTTTGTGAAGCGCGAGGGCGCCAGAATCGCTCGGAGGCCATCCGCGACCTGATCCGCGGTCAGCTCGTGGAGGAGGAGTGGCGTGCTGGCGACAACGAGACCGTGGGTACCGTGACCCTCGTCTACGACCACAAAAAGCGCGACCTCTCGGATAAACTGGTGGAGACGGGGCATCAGCATCACGACGCCATCGTGGCGAGCATGCACGTGCACCTCGACCATGATTATTGCCTCGAGGTCATCGCCATGCGCGGTCGAGCCGACGATCTGCGCCACCTCGCCGAGAGCCTCATTGG
>JAFCZD010000877.1 GCA_019314525.1 Deltaproteobacteria bacterium | reverse complement strand
TCTGTGGCATCGGACGGCTTGGCACGAATTCCAGTTCGAGGGCACAGTGGTGCAGGGCAAGTGGGGCTCTTGCTGGAAATCATAGAAGGTATGCATTCGAGGCGACGTCAGGGTTCCAGACTCAGGGCGCAGGATCCCA
Organism: Deltaproteobacteria bacterium; assembly: GCA_019314525.1. Classification (GTDB taxonomy): domain Bacteria; phylum Myxococcota_A; class Polyangia; genus JAFCZD01. The sequence continues at coordinate 2,314 of JAFCZD010000877.1, read as the reverse complement.
GTCACCCCACTCGATCTGGGGCGGACTACGAGCGGGGGCCAGACGTGGGGCCTCAGTCGGCAAGCCGAGATGGGTCAGGATCTTGCTGATGGCCTCGGGAGCGTCCACGCAGGCAATGAGCCACAGCGGCCCACCACACCTTTGGCAAGCCCCAATGTCCTTCTCGAAAACCCGGGAGAGCAGCTGGGCATAGGAGAGACGAGAGGAGGGGTTGGACAACACCTCGTCCTCTTGCTGGGTGCTGGCATCAGCGGAGGCTTCTCACCACCCGTGTGAAGAGGCTACTGTCGCGGATCAGCCGATAGCGCAGGGCAAAGGGCAACGACAGGGTCCACTGCCGATATGGGCAGACGGGCAGCACGGAATCACAGAGGCGCGGAGCAGAAGTGCGTTGAGCGGACCCAAGAGCGCGTTGCGCGGACCCAAGAGCGCGTTGCGCGGACCCAAGAGCGCGTTGCGTGAAACCAAGAGCGCGTTGCGTGAAACCAGCGCGCGCTAACGCCATTGCAGCTCCCTGGGGCCATGATGTTTTGGCGCGGGGTGAACTCTCTTTCTCCGTAACCAACCGAAACTAAACCGAAGAACAAGGGGTTGCTTACAAGTGAGTCGCAAGTCACAATCGTATATAACGTATGCGGAGGTGTTCTCATGACCGCCAGCGAACACATAAGAGCGAAGCGGGCCGCGAAAACGAAGTCGCCGTTGGAACTGCTTGAGGGCGCAACCCAGCACGCCACATCTGGCAAGTTGTCTGTGGTGGAGACAGCCAACCTCATTGACGCGCTGATTCGAACGTCCCTCGGAGTCTCTGAGGATGTTGCGGTTGAGCTCGTTGGAGTCATCCATGCTGCCATGGTCACAGCCCGGCTTCCCGCTACGGTAGCCAGAACTCCCACTGCGCTCAGCACAGCTTCCGCGCTCATGGAAGAGGCCCTGCAAAAAGGGAAACTCCAGGACCGGATTTACCAACAAAAAATGGTGGACGCCGATTCGGCCAGTCAACTGCTCGGATCGACTTCGTCGTCAAACCTGCGGCAGTATGCCAACAAGCAGCGGCTTGACAGTGTGCTCCTTGGCGTTCCCTTCAAGAACAGCTACCTCTATCCTGTCTTCCAGTTCGACGTGGCGAGAAGGAGAGTCAACCCGGTCGTTGAACGGGTCAATCGGCTGCTTGAAGCGAGCAAGGACCCATGGGGTGTGGCGTCGTGGTGGACCACGCCAAGTGAGCGACTCAAGGGTCGATGCCCACATGAGTTGCTTGGCAGTGTTGAGGAACCAAAGATTGAAGAGCTGGCCTACGCCGATCTCGAACCCATAGGATGAGCGCGGCTGATGCCCTCCTTTCCTCCAGATCTTGATTTTGCAGCAACCCCGCTCATTACGACGATCGAGCACGGGACCGTTCTTTGGCGCATTCACTCATCTATCTACGGAGGAACCCAGTACAACCCGAGGATACCAGGAGTCATGAGCGGCGGCCGCTTCGACGCAACGAACGCTGACACATACCCATACCTATACGCGGGCGGCGACACCATCGCAGCCGTGGCAGAGACGCTATTGCGTGACAGACCCAGTGAGCCGATGGTGTATCAGGTTCCCTTCGTGAAGCTCCGCGACAAAACGATATCGAAACTCGAGATCTCTACGCCACTTGAGGTTGTGAAACTTCATGGCGGAGGTTTTCACGCACTTGGCCAGAGTGACCATTGGCTGACCTCGTGTGGCGCCGGAGAGTATGAGGACACACGCCTGTGGGCTCAGGCCATCCGGCGCTGGTCGCCGGTTGCTACCGGTATTGAGTATCGGCCTCGTCACGATGATGACCGATTGGCCTATCTCTTCTTCGGTGATCGATGTCCTACGGGCGCTTTCAACGTGCTCAATTCGTATCCCATGGGTATAGCTGGGGTAGGATTCACGCTGGTGAAGCGCGCGGCTGGCAAGCTAAACGCTGTCTTGCGGCTTCCCCGATAGAGGAAGATCGTCGCCCCGACTCTGCTAGCCCCTTAATTTCGCCCATAACCAAAGAGCCAACACAACGTATACCTCACCACATGAGTTGCCCCCACCAACGACCCTTGCTTGGGGCGGCCTTTTCTCGTGATGCTCCAGCGAATCATGGAGCGAGGAGGACAACATGGGACGTCTCTTTCAACGCAATGAGAGCACAGCAGATCGAACGCTGCGTGTCTTGTTCGGTGTGTTTCTATTGAGCTTGATGCTTTGGGGCCCGAAGACGATGTGGGGCCTTATAGGGCTGCTTCCGCTCACCACGGGCCTTCTGGGCAGCTGCCCGGCCTATACCCTCTTT
>JAFCZD010000876.1 GCA_019314525.1 Deltaproteobacteria bacterium | reverse complement strand
TGGAAGATCATGCGGCGCAGGTAGCGGTAGGAGCCGGCGTCCGCGGTGTAGAAAAGCGAGTGCAGCTTGAAGTAGTCTGCCGGCTTCATGTTGGCTCGCATGGCGTGCTTTTTGATCTGGTCTCTAGCGCCGGTCATGTTGGTCTTACCCTGCGCTAGGTGGCCCAAGGCGTCGTTGGTGACCAGCACGCGCGCCAGACGGATCTCGCTCACGTTGCACCCCAGCTGCCACATGATCTGGGACATGATCGAGCTGGAGTAGAGGGCGTGGTGCTTGAGCTTGCTGCGGTCCAGGGCGTCGAGGCTTTTACCTGCAAGGGTTTGGTCGATCAGGCTCCGGGCGCGGTCGATGGCCACCGGCTTGCCCACGTCGTGTAATAGCAGCGCCAGCTTCAGCGTGCGCTCCAGGTTGTGATCCTCCGTGCCATGAAGATAGCAAAGGCAAGACTAAACAATGTCAACCATGAGCTTTACAATATCAATCTTGTGCACTAGAAAGACTCCTAAAGCATCACCAAAGCTACAGCCAGGGAGCCACTCATGCCGATCATGCCCACCCACTGTCCGAGTTGCCATGAGCACTTGAAGGTCAGCCACCTGATATGCGTGGGTTGCGGCGCCCAACTTGAGGGCAGTTTCGATATCCATCGCATCTTGCGACTCGCCCCAGACGAGATCTCCTTCCTTCTCAACTTTGTTCAAGCTTCGGGCAGCCTCAAGGAGATGGCCAAGATCGAGGGCCAGAGCTACCCCACCATTCGCAATCGTCTCAATGAGCTGATCACGAAGATTTCAGCGAGTGATCAAACAGCCGAAGAACAGCGGCATGTGATCTTGGATGCGATCTCCAAGGGCGAGATCAGCGCCCGTGAGGGTGCGAAGCAGCTGGCGGAGGTCACCCCATGACTTCGTCACGGCAACGCATCTTGGAGATGGTGGCAAAGGGTGAGGTCAGCGCTGAAGAGGCAGAGCAGCTTCTTGCGGCGGTGGGTGGAAAACAGCCCTCGCGGTGGCGAGTCTTGGTGGATCCATTCGAGCGCTTGGGTATGGCGTTTGGGTTGGGCATGGCAGCTCTATCTGCCATCGCTAGTCTTGCTCTAATCACACTCAATGTGCGTTATGACGGCGCGCTGGACCTTCATGTGACGGCCGGGGCGGTGTCTCTCGCCCAAGGTCTCGTGGATCAGCTGGTGGCCTGGTTTGGCACCTCGTTGGTGCTGTGGATCGCAGCGCTGGTAGTGGGTCGCCGGGGTCGGGTTATCGATTTCGTGGTTGTTGTTGGCGTGGCCCGTTTGCCCATGGTCTTAGGCGGGGTGGCTTCTGGTCTTCTCTTGGCGGATTTTTCCCAGCTCACTACAAAACTGAAGACGCAGCCTCTTCCACCAGAGCTACTGCTGACCTTGGTGGTGGTGCTGCCGTGTCTCGCCTGGTTTGTGACGTTGCTCTATTACGGGTTCAAGACGGCTTCGGGTTTAAAGGGCGCGCGGCTGGTGGCGGGGTTTGTTGGTGCCATCGTCATTGCTGAGCTTGCGTCGAAGGTGCTGCTCTCCCTGCTGCGTTCGGTTGTCTCTTCATGATGTTCGCTTAACTAAGGAGGTCCCTATGCTCAAAACGAGATTACGCTCATTTTGGCCTTTGTTGGGTGCGATGCTCGGAGCGCTGCTGAGCGTGCCAGCCCATGCATCTTCTTCTGCGCTGGAGTTGCAAGGCAGGGCCCTTGTCCAGCACCTGGCCAAAGGGCAGTTCAAGAAGGCCACTTCAAACTTTGATTCATCTATGAAGACCGCACTTCCAGTGGCGAAGGTTGAGGCGGCTTGGCGCCAGCTGGAAGGCGCACTCGGCGCGTTCAAGCGTGTCTTGAAGATTCGAAGCGAGTCGACACAGGGTTATCGAATCGTTTTCATCACCTGTGCTTTTGAGAAACAAGCCTTTGAGACGAAGATCGTCTTTTCCAAGGCCGGAAAAGTCACCGGTCTCTTCTTCATCCCTGTGAAGAATCAAGTTCGTTGGACAGCGCCTCCTTATGCCAAGCGAGCATCGTTCGATGAGCAGGAGATCACCTTCGGCCAAGACCCGTGGAAGCTTCCCGCAACTCTCACCATGCCCAAAGGCCGTGGGCCCTTCCCAGCTGTGGTGTTGGTGCATGGCTCTGGACCCAACAATCGTGACGAGCGGGTAGGCGCGATCCGCGTTTTCAAGGACATCGCCTGGGGCTTGGCAAGCAAGGGCATCGCCGTGTTTCGCTATGACAAACGCACCCTCGTTCACGGCAAGAAGATCGCTGCGAACTCCAAAGCGTTTACCCTCAAGGAGGAGACAGTGGACGATGGAGTCGCTGCCGTCGAGTTCTTGCAGAAGCGCGCCAAGATCAACGCGAAGCGTATCTACCTGCTAGGCCATAGCCTTGGCGGCGAGGCAGCTCCACGTATTGGCCGGCGAGTCCCGCAGTTGGCCG
>JAFCZD010000875.1 GCA_019314525.1 Deltaproteobacteria bacterium | reverse complement strand
CGCTTGGGGGGCGTGGATATGCCCCATGGCGACATATTGCGGACCCGGCGGAATAGCCTGCTCGGTGGCCGCGTAGCTCTCACCGATATGCAAGAGACGCCCGCCGCGAGGCGCGCCTTCGCCCCCAAGCCGGGCGCCGCTCACCAAGAAATGCGCCGTGAGCAAGGTGACGGTGTTGGCGTCTTTCTGCTGCTCGAGAGAGGCGTTGTAGGCCTGACAAAGGCGCGCAACGCGCTCGGCGTAGGCGCCATACCACTGGTCGACCTCCTGCATGAAGTCCACCACCTTGCCTTCGCGCAAGAAGGGAAAGCACGCCACCAATGCACGCGTTCCGCCGGCCATCAAGTCGAGCACACCACCCTCAGCGGGTCGTTTAATCTCGCCCACGAGGTGGATATTCCAGCTCTTCATCAGCCGCCCCAGCAGCTCGAAGAGCTCAGCTGAGTCGTGGTTCCCCGCGATACCCACCACGGGGCGGTTGTCCTTGGCGAGGCGCCGCAGGGTATCCACCACGAGGCTAAGGGCCTCCACCGGAGGCGCAGGCCGATCGAAGAGGTCGCCGGAGACCACCACAAGGTCCACGGACTCTTCGTCGGCGATGTGCACGATCTCATCGAGCACCGCCGCGTGGTCCTCCATGCGATCGAAGCGGCCCAGCTTTTTGCCAACATGACATGCCAGTCGGAGGTGTGCAGGATGCGCATGGTGGCTACATGCCCTCGAAGGGGTCGCGCTCGTCGAGGACCTCTTCTTTGCGCGTGGCCCAGGGTGGGAAGGGGAAGGTCACCACCAAGGGGATAGGGATCGAGGGCTGGCTCACCACCATGGTGCCTGGCTTGAGCAGGCGCGCCCTCGCCCGGGTCGCCGGGAGCATCCAGCCATACTCAGCGCGTTGGGCCTCAGCGGCGTCGAGACGTCCCACAACGCGGATAGAGGCGTTCTCCATCACCTCGGGGGCCACCCGGGAAGCCGTCTGTTGAGCACCCACCAAGAGCACGCCCAACGAGCGCCCGCGCTGGGCGATATCGATCAGCATATCCTTGAGCGGGCTCTGCCCCTCGCGCGGCGCGTATTTGTTGAGTTCGTCGAGCACCACCACGGAGAGCGGCAAGCGCTGACCGCTGCGCTCCTTCTGCTCGAAGGTCTCGTCGAGCAAGGCGCCTACCACGAAGCGCTGGGCCAGATCGTGCAACGACTGGATCGCCACCAGCGTAACCTGGGCACGCGAGCGATCGATGCGCCGGCTCTCCCCCGCGCGCACCAAGTGTCCCAAGCGCAGCACGGCGGCTTGCATGCGACGCAAAAACGCGCCCACGGTGCCACCTTGCACCCGCCCCGTCCACCGGCGCTCGGGCTCGCCATCCTCCGGGTCGAGCCGCTCTTCGAGGATCTCCAAGAGACCGGCGAGGTCACGGATCACCAGCTCGTCAGAGGTGGGCTGCGCAAGGGTCCCTGAAGCGTGCCCCCCTTTGGGTGGGTCACGCAAGACCACGGCACCAGGCTCACCCTTCACATCCACGGCGAAGCGCTTGAGCTGCGCGCGCACGCGCTCTTCGATGAAGTTGAGCTGGTTGCGCGCGTCGCTGGCGTCGGTGAAGAGGAAGCGCAAGAGCCCTTCGTTGATGAACTCGCGAGGCGTCCAGCAAAACGCGTTCACACCCTCCATGCGGCTGCCCGTGTCGGGGATGACCCGGTCGCCGCTCTGGCGCCGAGGTGGCGCCCAGAAGGCCACCTGCGGGAAGGGCACGGGCTCCACGCCCAAAGCCCGCCAGTCTGCCGCCCACTGCTCGTTTTTGGCGAAGCGCGAGTTTTTCTGGTCGAGCCAGAGGAGGTCTTCACCCTTGACGTTGAAGACGAGCACGCGAAGGTTGGCCGCGGCCTCGCCCGAGATGTCCTGCCGCGCTGTGAGCATGCGCAAGAAGAAGAGCGCGTAGGAGGTTTTTGTGGCCACGCCGCTGACACCGGAGATGGACATATGTCCGCCCTTGCGGCCATCGAAAAAATCCAAATCCAAAAAGACCGGGCTGCCATCGCGCCCGATGCCGATGGGCAGGGGGCGCTCCATCTCGTCGGTGTAGAGCGCCTTTTTGCGCTCCTCGCCGCTGGCTCGAAAGACCTCCTCCCCAGGGTCGGGGGCGACCCAAATCTCGGGCAACACGCGCGTGGCCGCCACGTTCGCCGAGCGCACCTTCACCGCGGGCAGGGTGCCCTCTTCGGCGATGCGATGGGTGTCCGACTCGAAGCTCGCGCCCTCGTAGGCCGCCTGCACCTCGGTGACGATGCCGTAGGTGCTCAGCTCCTCTCGCCCGGGGACCTGCGTATGCACCAACACGAGATCGTCGAGCTGCAGGTAGGCGTCGTCGTCGATGGCCACGCGAAACTCTTGGGTTGTGGTGTGCTCTGTGCCGAGCACACGACCGACGCGGTGTTCGCTCATATTGAAGACTCCAAAGATGCCATGCTGCTGCGCAGGGCGCGGTGGACCAGCGAGGCATCGCCCAGAAGACGCCTCAAATGCTTTTCGAGGGCGCCAATGGGAACGAGGTTTTGCGGAGCGCGAGGGTCGATATGGGCAGAGGACGCGAAGCGCGGCAAGAGGCTGGCAGTCATATTCGCCATCTCTTGCACCTGCGCCAGAGGCAGCGTCGCCGTGCACTCACAGCGCGCCACACCCGACCAAGCGTGGCCCCCGTTGAGAGCCGTGAGGCGGATGTACCACGAGTATCTTGGGTAGCGAGCGCCAAAGCAGAAGAGCGGCGTGCGCTCTGCCCGCTGCAGCGCGCCCACCACGGGCGTCAGCTCGGGAGGAAGATAGGGCGCCATCTGACGCTTGATGTAGCCAATGACTTGATGCGGCGCCAAGGGCTGGATGGGCCCATCAGAGACGACGAAGAAGCCATCAGCCGCCAGCGCCTTGGAAAGCTCGCCCTCCACCTGCCGCATACGCGTCTGTAGGTGCTGCACCAACGCCGCAGGGTCTCGCGTGGGCAACGAGAGGCACGCGTAGCTCAGCCCATGCGCCGCCTCGGGCAATGAAAACTCAACGCCCTCGCCCATGATGGCGAGGCGCTCCACGCGCTCTGCCTGAAACTCCGAGCGTCGAAGGTTAGAATCCCAGATCGTGCT
>JAFCZD010000255.1 GCA_019314525.1 Deltaproteobacteria bacterium | reverse complement strand
CGGCCCGCTCAGACTTGATCCATGACTAGGTCGGGTCATAATATAAACTAGGTATGACTAAGGAGATGGGATGATCATCAACATCCATGAGGCAAAAACCCATTTGTCGAAGATTCTCGAGGCTGTCCAGCGTGGCGAAGAGGTCATCATTGCCAAGGCCAACAAGCCTATTGCAGAAATCATCCCCTACCAGAAACCCGCCCTGCAGCTGGGAGGATTCGAAGGGAAGATCGTAATCTCAGACGATTTTGACAGCGAGGCGCTCAACGAAGAGGTGGCCGATCTATTTCAGGGGAGGCGATAGAGCCGTGGCCACTGTGGACCTTCTGCTGGCCGACACCCATGTGGTCCTGTGGTCTCTCACCAATGACACGCGCCTGACTCGCCGTGCACGGGCTTTGTTGACGCGCGCCCAGCGAGTATTCGTCAGCGCCGCGAGCCTTTGGGAGATGAGTATCAAGGCCCAACTTGGAAAGCTCGACTTACCCCAATCCTTCACCGTGAACGCTCTGACGGAGCGGGGCTATGGCCTCCTACCCATCAAGCCCGACCATGCCCTTGGGGTGAGAAGTCTCCCTCGACATCATAACGATCCCTTTGATCGAATGTTGATTGTACAGGCCCAAATGGAGGGTCTCGTGCTTGTTTCGCATGATAAGGCGCTCCAGCGTTATGCGGTGGAGTTAGCGCTGATCTGAGCGACCTGTCAGGCCATCAATCCGTCAGACGCAGCTCGAAGAGCTTTCCGTCGCGACCGATGCGCACATCGGGGTGATGATCCTGTGCATCAACGGCGAGGCGTTTGATGGAGCTGCTCTCGTAGCGCGGGCTGAGGTGTACCAGCACCAGCTTCTTCACCCCCGCCTCTCGGGCGGCGCCTGCCGCCTGGGAGATCGTCATATGGCGCTTCTCCGCGGCGTCTTGCTCCATGCCCGACTCGAACATGCTCTCCACGAAGGCAAGATCGGCGTCTTTCAGCAAGGGTTGCAGCTTGGGTGTAACCCGTGTGTCGGTGGCGTAGGCCACATGCCGGCCACGCCGAGGTGGCCCCAGCACCTGATCGGGAGACACCACATCCCCGCTGGGTGTTTGCACCTCCTGCCCCCCTTGGAGCTTGCCCCAGAGCGGCCCCCGCGGCACTCCGAGCTTCACCGCTGCCTCGGCGTCGAAGCGGCCAGGGCGCTCCTTCTCTTCGATGCGATAGCCCACGCAACGCACGGTGTGCTCGAGCTCATACCAGAGCACGCGCACATGCTCGTCTTCATAGGCGAGCCCATCCGCCCCTGGCTTCCACTCGCAGACGTCGATGGGATAATTGATATGCATGCCCAAATCTGCGCGCACATTGGAGATGAAGCGCCGGATCCCAGGAGTGCCCAGAATGGTCAGCGGGCCAGCGTCTGGCATCTGAGCGCGCAGCATCAACATCCCAGGCAAACCAAGCACATGATCGGCGTGCTTATGCGAGATGGCCACGAGGTTGAGGTCGCGCATCCCGATGTGCTGCTCTTTGTAGGGCACCTGGGTCCCCTCGCCACAATCGAGCAAATAGACGCGCCCTTCGTGGCGTACCGCAACGGAGGTCAATCGGCGGTGGGGCATGGGCATCATGCCACCGCTGCCAAGGAGGTAACACTGCATGGGGGCTTATGACGTGCCCCGGGAGCTGGGTCAATGGGTGTGCGCCGGATCCAGACCTTTTGCGGGTGATGAACGTATAACAAGATCATGGACGCCGCACGCCCGCGCCCAGAAGCGCCCCAAGCGGTTGATCCGCGCTGTCTTCACCCACAACGCTCGACGTTCGTATCACCGACGCTACCTAAAATGAAGAAGGCAAAAAGGCACTAGCCCCCACAAAAGTGTATGATCATCTCAACAGCTTCGAGGAGCCTTGGGGTGAGCGATACGCCGATCAAAGCCATCAACCACATCACCTTCGCGGTGCGCGATCTTGACGCCTCCATCACGTTTTACCATCGCGTCCTTGGCTTCAAGCTCATGGCAGCCTGGCGCCACGGTGCCTATCTGCGCACGGCAGATATCTGGCTGGTGCTGATGTGCTCAGCAGAGCGCGAAGGCCCGATCAAAGAGCTCGTCACAGGCTCCTTCAAGGCCTCATCCATCGCTCATGCTGACACGCACGTCGCCTTCCTCGTGTCAGGAGAAGATTTTGGCGCCCTCTGCGAGCGCATCGTCGACAGCGGCGCCCCCACACGACACGAGCAGACGACCCTTGGCCCCGTGCTCTTCTTTGGAGACCCTGACGGACATAAATTGGAGTTCCACGTTGGGTCCATGACCGAGCGCGTTCGCGCCATGCGTCACAGCAACTACGATGGCATGATCCACTATGGGGACGCCCAAGAGGACGAGGACGCCCAGGAAGACAAGGACAACACCCTCCTGGAGTAAGGCCTAGGCCTCACGGAGTAAGGCCTCACGGAGTAAGGGCGCGCCGCAAAGGAGGCAACGTCCCCACGGCGAGGCCAATAGCCGCTGCGGCCACCACCCCACCTGCGTGATAGACGAGTAAATGCCCCAAGCTCGTCCCAGGGCACTCTAGATGCAACGCGGCCAAGCCCGCCAACGCTCCCACCGCCGCTGCACCGCCAAAGACCATCGGTCCACCCCGTAAGTGGCCCCGCAAAGAGAGGCCCACGGTCATGGCCAAGGGCGCCGCGGCGCTGATGAGCGTCGCCATCAGGCAGCCCACGCCAGCGCCCACCTGCGTCAGACCACCTTGCCCCACGAGCACTGAAAAGAGCCCTCCTGCGGCGATGGCCAGGCCGGCGAGGGGCCGGCCGATCCAAGACAAGCCTCCTGCAGCGAGCAGCGCGAGGGCCAAGAGGCCTCCAGCCAACACCACACGCGGATCAGAGAAGTTCACCCCATGCATGCCCACGATCACCACCGGCCCCACCATGGTCGCCAGGGGCATCAGAATCCGCGTCCACGGCGACGTCTGGGTGACTGCTTTGGCTTCGCTCACTTCACTCTCCATCTCGAGGAGCAAGAGGTTTTCCACGCGCTGCAGCACAGCCTCTTCAGGAGGATCGAACTCGGCGAGGTCGAGCAGCTCCATCAAGCGCTCCCCCTCAGCGAGGGCACGCGCCAAGATCGGATCTTCCTCGGCAGCGTCATAGGCCTCCTGCCGTTGTGGATCGTCCACCGGCAGCGCCGCGATACCTGCTGCGAACTCTCGCATATCGTCGCTGGTGCCCATGGTCATCCTCTCAATGGCTCGCCACTAAAGGCGCGAGCTGTGCCCGAAGTTTCTCGTAGGCGCGAAAGGCCCTGAGCTTCACTGCGCCCTCCGTAGAGCCGATCATCTTGGCGATCTCATCAAAGGTGAACTCCTCATAGCGGTGGAGTTGAACCACCACACGCTGTGACTCCGGCAGCGCAGCCAAAGCCTCCCTCACCTTCGCGGCGATGTCTTTCCTCTCCACGATATCCACCTCCATCGCGGACTTACGCACGTCTGCAGCGTCCGAGGCACGATCCAGCCCATCAGGGTCTGCGTCCTCGGGCTTGCGCACACGCCTCCTCAACTCATCGAGACGCACACGCGCTGCGATGGTGAAGAGCCAAGGCCGCAGGGGCGCTCCGATGCGATAATCGTTACGGGCCCGATGCACCTTGAGAAACGTTATCTGCATCAAGTCGTCTGCCACCGCCGGGTTACCCAGCTTGCGCAAGAAGAAGCCGTGGACCCGCGGCGCAAGCAAACGAAAGAGCTTGCGAAACGCCTCACGATCACCTTTGACGTACGCCTCCATCAGCGCCTCCTCCTGACCGATAGCCGGCCGAGAAGAAGCGGTGGCTTTTTTCTCGCTCACTGCCTCACTGTTCACCATGAGCTGCCCTTTATTGGCTCTGCTCCATCCCAGCCGCAACCGAAGTCTCGTTTGGTGGCCCGTCCACAGCTCCTCACCATCCAGGTCTACGCCTCCTGTGACGGGAGGTTACGCAGGAATCACTCTTTGTCGCTGGCTTGTGGCCGCCCCTGCGAAACAAAGAGCGTAACGCAGCCTGCCACAACGGAGTAGAAAACGACATGACGCACCCAAACCCATGGCGAGCTCCCTCGAAAATCGTTCTTGCGTTCACTCTTGCGTTCACCAGCGTGGCAGCGCCCACCCCTGCCCTCGCTGGCCCCTGGACCAAGGGGCCGGGAGAACTCTACGTTAAGCTTGGCGAAGGCGCCTTCCTCTCCGATAGCTTCGTTGGCCCTGATGGCAAGGTCGTCAAAGGGACAAAATACGCCGGCATCACCACCTCGGCATATTTCGAGGTGGGCCTCATCAAAGGGCTGCAAGTGCAAGGGCTGCTGCCCTACACCATCGGCATCAACACCTTCGATGATGGCGTGACAGCGATCCGCAGCGGCGGCGGTGATATGCTGGTGGGCCTGCAGGCTTCACCACCTTTGGGGTTACCGCTAGCAGCACGCCTTGAGCTGAAGATCCCCCTCTACGATGTTGGGGACTCGCCCGAGTTTTTCGGCTCACGCTACCCGGCCTTTGGCGACGGCCAGATCGACGTCACGCTCTGGCTCGGCGCGGGGGGCTCGCTGCCTGGCCCCTTCTATACATGGGGTGAGGTCGGCTACCGCTTTCGCACCGAGGCCTTCATCGGTGATGGCCCCGTCGATAAGCGTGAGTTTTCTGACAGCGTCGCCTGGCTTGGACAGGTGGGCTGGACCTTCTACAAGCGCATGATCTTGGCCGTGAACTTCATCGGCGTGATGGCTCTCGCGGGGGAGGAGGACATCTACACCAAATCCTACATCACCCTTGGCCCAACGGTCTTCCTCCCAGTCTGGCGCGGCCTCGCCATCGAGGCTGGCTTCGACCCCATTGTCTACGCACGCAACAGCGCCCCGGGCTTCTCCATCTCCCTTGGCGTCTCTTACTCGCGATGAGGAATGCACCATGAGGAATGCACCATGAGGAATGCACCATGAGGAATGCACTGATGAGGAATGAACCGATGACCAAGACACGGAGATATCTCTTCGTCGCGACCCTCACCATGGCCCTCGCTGGCTGTGGAGAGTGGATCAAGGCTGACGACTTCAAAGGCGGCGCAGGGGGTGCCCTCGAAGACTTCCCCGAGGTCGAAAGCCTGGAGCACTATGGCCTCTCCGTGGTGATGGAGCGCTATACACAAAGTGTTTCTTCTCCTAGCGACCAGCAGGTGCTCTTCGACTATGACGGGCTCGCCGCCGATGGTGAAGCGCGCTACCTCCTCGACCAATACCTCGCCAGCCTCGCCAGCGTCGACCCCAGCAAGCTCGCCACCCCCGCAGAGCGGCTTGCTTATTGGATCAATGGTTACAACGCAGGCGTCGTCCAGGGTGTGCTGCGCGATTATGAGGGCAAAGCGAACTTCAGCGTTGTCGACACGGGCAGCTTTTTCGACACACCGAGCTATGTCTTCGGTGGTGAAACCATGACGCTCAATCAGCTCGAAAACCTCGTAGTCCGTGGTGATACAGAGCACGCAGCGGCCAGCGGCGTCTCCTCCGAGCGCGCGACGCTCTTTGCGACATGGCATGGCGAACTCTGGCCTGAGGGCAAGGTGGACGCACGCATGCACGCCGCGTTCAACTGCGCCGCCCTGAGCTGCCCCAACCTGCTCTCCGGCTCACCCTTCGTCTACCGTGCTGCAAATCTCGAGGCCCTCTTGCAGCAAAATATCGTGGCTTGGCTCGACGCCGCAAAGGGCGCCAACGCCGGGGGCATCTCGCAGCTCTTCGATTGGTACGCCAAAGACTTCGTCGCCCACTCGGGCAGCGTCGAGAGCTTCATCGAGACCTACCGCACCGACGGCCTCGAGGGCATCGATACCACCCGCTACCTCGACTACGATTGGACGCTGAACATCGCCGCGCCTTAGAAGTGGACTTAGAAGCCAACGCGCAGGCAGTAGAGCCCACTGGCCTGGTTGCAATGTGCGCTCTTGTCTCCAAGCCACCCGCCGTCGAGGACCTTCGAAGAGGTCACACCGCTCAACCCATGATTACGGGTCGTCCAACCCTCACAGTGCTCGCTGCCCTCCTCGCCCCTAGAGGTTGAGCCCGTCCACGCATCGTGGGTGACCGTCGCGCCCGCCTCATCAAAGATCTCCCCATCGATACCTTGGCCGTCCCACAGATCGTTGATCTCTACCACCTGGGCTTGGGTGTTCATGACGGGATAGCTGATGAGAGGAGCGAGAGCTCCTGCGTGCTTCGACGAATCGGAGATGAGCGCTTGGAAGCTCCCTTGGAGCTGCGCGTCCTTGGCGATGCGATCGCAAATGCTATCAGCGTTTCCACTTCCGAAGTCCCCGTTGAAGACCTCGGAGGTGATGAAGATAAGCGACAGATTCTGGACGTTCACTGTATCGGGGCGCGATGTATCGGGGGGCGACGTATCGGGGGGCGATGTATCGAGGGGCGATGTATCGAGGGGCGATGTATCGAGGGACGATGTATCGGGGGGCGATGTATCGGGGCGCAATGCATCGAGGGGCGATGTATCGAGCCCAAGAATGTCCATGCCAGGTGTTGTATCCGGGATTCCAATGTCTGTGGTCATGCTATCGACGAAAGAGGATCTATCAAAGCTCCCATCGAAGCTTACTACCAAACGGTCGGTTGACCCCAAGTCCGCGCCCGCGGACCCCAAGTCTGCGCCCGCGACCTGCTCATAGGCTGCAACCTGATGGCACCCAAGACCAAATATGAGCGTCAGCCCTACCCACAAAACCGAATGACGCATTACACTATTTTGACACAGTGTAAATGAATTGACAAAGCTAACCTTGCGTCAAGGTGCAAGAAACAAACTCTGTTGGCGGGATAATCCTGCTGAAGAGACCACTCTTTAGCGGTAGAGGCTCCAGGTGCCGGGGACCCAGGTTGAACGTGGGCCCCAGTAGAAGCTACCCCAGCGGCTGTGGGCATAGATACGGTGGAAGCCGCGGCGCAGGCCGCGGATGAGGCCTGTGCGGAAGGGCTTCAGCCAGCCCACACGACGACCATAGATGTAGACGATGCAGATAAACGGGGTGCGATTGCGGATACGAAGGATCATCCGATCGCCGTCTTCTTCAACGCCAACGATCTCGAGTCCATCGGCCTTTTCGCCGTTGGCACCCACGATCTCGATGGCGCCCTTATCGACCTTGGGTGCGCCCACGGCTTGCACGGGGACCAAGGAAACGCTGACCATGAGGACCGCGGTAAACAGCGCCCCGGTGACGAGAGATTTTCGCTTCATCATTCCCTCCAGAATCCTATTTGGGGTCTTTGCTGTCTACAGGTTCGACGTTCTTGGGCGGCGTGCCCTCTTTCGCAGGGAGCTTCTTGAGGTCTTCCTCGCTCGCGGTTTGACCGCCATCAGCAAAGGAATAGGGACCCGCAGCAGGGCTAAAACCTGCAGGTGGCCACGCGAAGCCGGCCTTCTCCAAGTCTTTGATCTCGATCTTCTTTGCCTCGGTCACCAGCTTCGGGAAGGCCTCGCCCTTCTCCTGCTTGCCACCCTCTTGCTGAAACTCCATGGCCCACTTGACGGGGAACTTGAGCTTCGTCTTCAACTCGTCCACGACTTTTTGCCCCTGAGCATCCTGAAAGGGGATCGCCAGCAGCGCCAGCATGGTGTCACCCCAAGCATCGGCGAGCTTGGCGTCTGCGGTATGCCACACGGTGAGCTTCACTTTGACTTTGCCGCTCCTTCACCTTGTAGTCGAAGCTGATCTCAGCATCGCTCTTGATGGCCTCGAAGCCAGCGATGGTGGCCTTCTCTTTGGTGTCGACCACGGTGAGCTTGTAGTTCTCACGGGTGAGTTGAGGGCCGCCCTCGAGCGTATTGCCCAGCTGCGCGCCCGTCATCGCCCAATAACTCTTCTTGGCTGCGTCGGCCAAGACGTACATCTTCTTCGCGTCGTTGTAGCGTAGCTCCGTGTTTTCGGGGATGTAACTGTCCTTGGTGGTGAAGATCACTCGACCACGTTCCTTGGTGACCCACATCGTTTGGGTCATCGCCGACGCTGCGGGGCCTGTCTTGCCTTCGCCCTGAAGGCCAGGCACATCGAGCCTGGTCTCGAGCTCGAGAGCTGCACCCTTGGTATTGCCCGAGGCCCACGCTGTATCGGCGGGCAACGT